>JACUUU010000119.1 GCA_014859065.1 Anaerolineales bacterium | reverse complement strand
TATTGTGGGGTTAGCCAAAGCTCTTCAACTCCGCCAGGCAGATCGAGAAATACAGTCCGATAAACTCATCTCGTTTCGTGATCACCTAATTGATCAAGTCCTGCAAAAAATTCCTGACTCACGGTTAACTGGTCATCCAACAAAACGACTTCCTAATCATGCCAGTTTTGTCTTCAAAGGGGTTGATGGCAATGCGCTTCTCATGACGCTGGATTTAGCTGGATTTGCTTGTTCATCTGGATCTGCCTGTAAAACCGGCAATCCAGAACCCTCAGAGGTCTTGGTCGCTTTAGGCATTCCAACTCAATGGGCACTGGGCTCCTTGCGTGTCTCCCTTGGTATTCACACCACCTTTGAAGAAATCGAAGCATTTGTCAATCATCTACCAGGATTAATCGAACAGAATCGCTCGCTCGTAGCCTCAGACCTCCAAAACCAGGTCATCGATGAGTGAATGTTTGGAGAAATCTTTCAGGGTCAATGGTCAACCATAAGAAAATTGTCGTAGCCATGAGTGGCGGTGTAGATAGCTCTGTAGCAGCAGCCCTTTTAGTAGACCAGGGATACGAGGTGATCGGCATGATGTTACGTCTCTGGAGCGAGCATGGTAACGAGCGTTCCAACCGCTGCTGCGCTCCAGATGCTATGGCATTAGCCCGTCGAGTAGCCTCTCACTTGAAAATCCCTTTTTATGTGCTAGATTCCCGCCAAATATTCCACGACAAAGTAGTAAATCATTTTATCGATGGCTATTCTAGGGGTATCACCCCCAACCCCTGTCTGGTTTGCAATCAACAAATCCGCTGGGGATATTTGTTAAATCACGCCTTATCCATTAAAGCAGATTTTTTCGCTACCGGCCATTATGCACAGTTGCATAAAGATGAAACTGGAAATGTTCGCTTAATGCGTGCTGTCGATCATCGCAAAGATCAATCTTATGTCTTACATGTATTAACCCAGCAACAGCTCCAAGCTACCCTGCTACCATTAGGCAACTTGACTAAAGATGAAGTCCGTAGATTAGCTCGCAAATTTGCCTTGCCGGTTTCTGAACGTGCCGAGAGCCAGGATCTCTGTTTCTTGGGTAATGATACTTATCACTCCTTTTTAAAACGCAACCATCCAGAAATTCAGAAACCCGGACTAATTGTAGACCATATTGGAAACGTTCTTGGCCACCATCAAGGTTTGGCTTTCTACACAATTGGCCAGCGAAAAGGATTAGGATTATCATCCCCACAACCACTTTTTGTTCTTGATAAGCATCTAGAAGAGAATATCCTCATAGTAGGGACTAAGCAAGAACTAGGAACTGATGTATTGCTTGCTGATAATATCAATTGGATATCTGGAAACCCTCCTGTAGGACAATTTACCTCCCAGGTCAAAATCCGTTATAAGGCACCATTTGCTCAAGCGTTGGTCACTCCAATCGGGATCGATCGCGCTCGCGTGGTTTTTGACCAATCTCTGCTTGATATCACACCTGGACAGGCTGCGGTCTTTTATGACCAGGAAGTTTGCTTAGGTGGTGGCATCATCCAACCAATGAGCACCAAAACTTCTTTGCCCTCTCAAAGATCACATTAGGATCAAAGTTTAACCATCGCATGAATTCGAATAACATCCGACCTCTCGTCATCTGCCTTTTTAGAAATAATAATAAAATACTGGTAGCTGAATGTTTTGATCCTTCTACCAATTATTACTTCTATCGTCCTCTCGGTGGGGCCATAAAATTCGGCGAGCTAAGTGAAGATGCCCTCCGACGTGAAATTCTGGAGGAAATTGGTGAAAACATCAGTGACCTAAATTATTTAGGCACACTAGAAAATATATTTACGTTTAATAATGAATTAGGTCATGAAATTGTTCTGGTTTTTGATGGCAAATTCGTCAACCAGGAGATCTACACCAAAGAGTGGATATCTGGATACGAAGAAGAAGATGGAAATCTTCCTTTTATGTCATTATGGAAATCTTTAGAATATTTCCAAGAGCCAGATAGCTCCCCGTTATACCCTGATGGATTGTTGCAGTTGATATTCAACACGAGTGAAGGAAGTTAACATGTGTGGACGATTTACCTTAACCATTAGCCCTGGTCAGTTACAAGCTGCTTTCCCTTGGGTCGAGGTACCACCGGATTTATCTCCACGCTATAATATCGCCCCAACCCAACCTGTAGCTGTAATCCCTAACGATGGCAATAATCGGCTGGATTTTTTCACCTGGGGGTTAATCCCATCCTGGTCAAAAGATCCAAAAATTGGATCTCGTTTGATCAATGCCAGGGCAGAAACCCTACATGAAAAACCTGCATTTCGGGCAGCTTTTCGCCGTCGACGCTGTTTGGTATTGGCTGATGGTTTTTATGAATGGCGCCAAGAGCCCACAAAAAAAGGGAAAACCCCCATGTATATTCGCCTTAAATCAGAAAAACCCTTTTCCTTTGCTGGATTGTGGGAAAACTGGTACAGCCCAGATGGATCAAAGGTGCTTTCCTGTACAATCATTACAACTTCTCCAAATAACTTGGTTGAGCGATTTCATAACCGCATGCCAGCTATCTTGTCTTCAGAAGTCTATTCCGATTGGTTAGAACCAGGAGACGTCGAATATTCGAGCTTACGCAAGCTCCTAAAACCGTATCCTGATGATGACATGATCGCTTTTCCAGTTTCAAGATTGGTTAACAGCCCCGATAATGATATCCCAGAATGTATACAACCCTTATCAAGTTAACCACATACTTCAATACTCAAACAATAACCAAATTTCTGAACACCATATTTCTTGCTAAAAATTTTTCTATCTTCTTATGAAATTTAGAATACCGGAGGGTTATTACAATCATGCGCATCGGATTCATAGCTACTCGCCTTAGTGGAACGGATGGTGTCACGCTTGAAGTAGAAAAATGGGCTCGAGTGCTCTCCAGAATGGGACATGAGATTTTCTTTTGTGCTGGAGAAGTAAGTGGCTATGCGAAAAAGGGGACAGTTATCCCTAAACTTCACTTTGCTGACCAAACCATACAATCCTTAAGCATCCGTGCCTTTGGAGAAGGTTCAGAACCAGATGGAGAAAAATTAGCAGATCAAATTTATAATCGCGCTGATGAAATCCGAGCTCCGTTACGTTGGTTTATCAGGTCTAACAAACTTGATCTGATAATAGTGCAAAACGCATTGACCATCCCTATGAACCTTCCTCTTGGCGTCTGTTTGACTGGTTTAATCGCCGAATTAGGAATTAATACCATTGGGCATCACCACGATTTTTTTTGGGAACGCCAACGCTATCAGACCAATGCCATTCTCGATTTACTGGACACCACCTTCCCAGCAAAACTTCCAACTATTCATCACATCACCATTAATTCAATTGCCCAATCCCGTTTGAAAGCAAGACGAGGCATTGATTCAATCGTTATCCCCAATGTGCATGATTTTAGCACTCCGCCTCCCAGTTTTGATGACTACAATTACGATTTCAGGAAAACCTTGGATATTGGGGAAGAGGATATTTTCATCCTTCAACCCACCAGGGTGATCCAAAGAAAAGGTATTGAAATGGCCATCGAACTGGTTAAACGGTTATCTTTCCCCAATCCTAGTTTATATATAACTCATAGATCTGATGACGAGGGCTTATCCTACTGGCATTGGTTAAAACGCGAAGCCAAGGTCATGGGAGTTCAGATCGCATTGATCGATCATCTTATTTCTCAAGAGAGATCGATGATTAAGAATTATAAAGTCTATTCGCTTTGGGATGCTTATATCCATGCAGACCTCATTACTTACCCAAGTTTATATGAAGGTTTTGGTAATGCCTTATTGGAGACTATTTATTTCAAGAAATTAGCAGTGATAAACCGCTACCCAGTTTATAATGCCGATATTAAACCACTGGGGGTTGAATTTCTCGAGCTGGATGGGTTTGTCGACGAAAATGTTGTCAACCAAACCCGTGACCTTCTCAACGACCCTGAACGCGTTCGCCAGATGGTTGAAAATAATTATCAAATCGCAAGTGAAAATTTCTCGTACCAGGTGCTGGAAAACAAGCTTCGAGAACTCCTCGCCAATATTTGAACCTATCTGGATCTGATATCGATAGCTCTAACAATGAAGCACCTTATTACTTCCTACTTATCGAGTTATACTTATCAAATATACAACCAAACTTAACCGAATCAATGGAGGGAAAATTGAATCGCACAAACCACATTGGCTTCATATCAACACGTCTGTCAGGGACAGATGGAGTATCTCTAGAAGTGGTTAAATGGGTCAATGTCTTATCCGGCATGGGGCATGAGTGCTTTTATTTTGCAGGTGAATCAGAATGGCCTGATGAACGATCCTATTTGGTCTCTGAAGCCCACTTTCAGCATCCTGATATCGCCAAGATCAATCGCGAACTGGTTGATCAGTACGTTAGGAAATCTGATATCACCCTTGAAGTGGAGAAGCTGCAAGATCTATTAAAAGATCACCTTCACCGCTTTGTAAATCAGTTCGAGCTTGACGTGCTCATTGTTGAAAACGCGTTATCGCTCCCCATGAATATCCCCTTGGGATTGGCATTAACTCAATTCATCGCTGAAACAGAAATACCGATCATCGCTCACCACCACGATTTCCACTGGGAACGTTCCCGGTATGTTGTCACTGCTGCAGATGATTATCTGCAAACAGCTTTTCCACCAACTCTCAGGACAATCCACCACATTGTTATCAATTCGTATGCTGGTCGGCAGCTGGCATTACGCACAGGGGTTAGTTCTATCCTTATTCCCAATGTAATGAATTTCGATGAACAACCACCAAAGCCGGATGAATATGCTGACGATATGCGCTCTGAGTTAGGTATCCCTGAGGATGATTTCTTGCTTATTCAACCTACCCGTATCGTTCCACGTAAGCGAATTGAGAAAGCCATAGAATTAACCCGTCGGATTGAACTCGATTGCTCCCTTGTGATCACTCACGAAAGTGGTGATGAAGGACATCTATACGAAACCTACCTGCGTGATTTTTCCGAAATCGTACGTGGCAAAGTTCATTTCGCTTCGGATCGATTTTCGCTTAACCGCTCCAGGACCAAAGATGGGAAAAAGATCTATTCTTTAGCAGACGCTTATCAAAATGCAAATTTGGTTACCTACCCCTCGACAATTGAAGGGTTTGGAAACGCCTTACTTGAAGCCATTTACTATAAATCACCGATAGTGATGAACAATTATGAAATCTTCAAAACGGACATCCTTCCTAAAGGATTTAAAATCATCGGTTTTAACGATTTTATTGACCCCAAATGTATTGAGGATAGCTATGAGATACTAACCAATCGAGAAAAAGCCGCTGAAATGGTCGAATATAATTTCAACGTGGCGAAAAAGCACTATTCATATCACATTCTTGAAAACCGCCTCGTTGCCCTTTTGGATGAGTGCATGGGGCTAGAATAGTTTTCAATTAAGGAGCTGCACATGGGGAGGAACGAAACTCAAGATATCAATACACCGCTAAAACGATTGACCCGCCCTTTTATCAGTGTTTACAGGGTAATAAAGAACGCTCTAGATGGGTTTTCTGAAGCGCGTAGCCCAGAATCGGCAGCTGCCACTGCCTTTTTCACAATATTCTCTCTTTTTCCCTTATTGATTTTCATTGTTGCAGTCGGGAGTTTTTTTGTAGATGAGCAGACCGTCAAGGATGAGATCGTTGAATTGGTCCCCCAAATAATTCCTGTCGAGCCTACCCTGATTGAAGAAAATATTGTGGAGGTTTTGCGTCTTCGGGGAGAGGCAACTCTTATCGGTATTATCGGTTTGGCCTGGTCTGCCACAGGTGCTCTGACCCTTTTATCTCGCAACATCAATCGCGCATTCCCAGACGCATCTGTGCGTGGGTTTATTGGTGCTCGCCTGGTTGGATTCGCAATAATGGTATTTCTGGTTTGTTTATTAGCGCTTTCATTCTTAGCTCGGACCGTTCTCGATATCCTCAGCCAATACAGTATCCCCATTTTTGGATATGATATTTTAGCGGAAATACCATTAGATACCATATTAACCCAGGTCTTTCCATTGCTGCTTGGATTCATTATTTTCACCAACCTTTATTACTGGATACCAGCTATCAAAGTCCCCTGGAGTGCTGCTATGCTCTCAGCTCTGATTACTGCGGTCGCATGGGAAATAGCCACTTTCGGTTTTGTCTGGTATCTTCGCAGTGGTTTGGCAGAATACCGCTTGGTTTATGGTTCGTTAGGCACCATTGTAGCTATAATGTTTTGGATTTACTTGAATTTCACTATTGTATATTTTGGTGCTCACCTGGCATCAGCGATAAGCAAGCACCTTACATCTAAAAAAGGAGAAGTGAATACTTGACTTTCAACCGTGTCGGAATTCTCCATTATGCTTCCCCACCAATCATTGGTGGCGTCGAGAACACGATTTATCACCATGCACTTCAGCTTTCAGAAGCCGGATTCACTGTCGATGTTATCTCTGGAAGAGGAGAGCGATTCAACCCTTCTGTAAATTTTCATCTCATACCCCAAGTCGGTTCTCGCTTTTCCGACCTGGTAACTATCAATCGGTCTTTATCGACTGGAGAGCTAACCTCTCAGTTCTACGCATTCCGTGGCATTTTGATAGAGAAACTTAAGCCCATCTTCACTGAACTCGACGTTTGCATTGTCCACAACGCGCTCAGCCTGCATAAGAACCTGCCTCTCACTGCTGCTTTACACCAACTTAATAACGAAATTAAGACACCTCTGGTAGCCTGGTGTCATGATTTTGCCTGGTTGGACGAACTTTACATCCCAGAACTCCATGATGGCTATCCTTGGAATTTGTTACGAACTGCATGGCAGGATGTATTATATGTAACCGTATCGCAACACCGTCGCAGGCGTTTGTCCTCATTAACCACACTACCTATGGATAAAATTCGCGTCGTCAATCCTGGCATTGATGTTATGGATTTTCAAAAACTAGAACCGCTCACCCGCGACATCGTTGGCAGATTGAATTTGTTTAAGACCAAACCTATAATGCTGCTCCCAGCTCGCATAACCCGGCGAAAGAATATCGAATTTGCCATTCGAGTGACTACTGAGGTGGTTCGACAGCTGCCCGAAGCTGCTTTAATCGTTACCGGGCCACCTGGCCCCCACAGTTCTAAAAACATTTCCTACCTGGAGTCCCTCAATTCATTGGTAGAAGAATTCGGTATCTCTGCCAATGTCCATTTCTTATATCAATTGGGAGAAGACAATCAACCGTTGTATTTACCTGATGTGGTTGTCGCCGATTTCTACCGGTTGGCTGACCTGCTCCTCTTCCCAAGTCAAAGAGAAGGCTTTGGAATTCCAATCCTGGAAGCTGGACTTCTCCGCCTCCCTATCTTTGCAGCTGATATTCCTCCCTTCCGAGAGTCAGCCGGAGATCTTGCACACCTATTTGACCTCGAAAGTGATCCCCTGGCAGTCGCCCAGGGAATAGTGTCTGCTCTCGAAGAAGACGAGGGGTATCAATTTAAACACCACGTATTGGAGAAGTATACCTGGGTTTCGATAGTCAATGAGGTGGTAATACCATTATTGAAGGAGGTAACCCATGATTAAAAAGGCAGGTGATACCAATAAAAAGCCTGTTCCTCTAACAGAGTCACCGGCACCTTTCAAAGTCCTGGTACCTGTCTCATCACTCGATGAAGCCAGGTTTCTCCTACCATTCGCAGAAATGATTGTGAAAGAGAGACAAGGGCAGTTGACCATCCTGCATGTTCTCACTGTTCCAGATGGAAAACCGCTCAGTGAGGCTGCTGCTCAAGCCAGTCGTTTTCGCGAATCTTTGAATCAATCTATCGTGAAAAATTTGACCATTCCCACCCAGGTAAAGTCGAGTGTAAGGACTGACTCTGAGAAATTGGAAGGCATCTGGGAAGTTGTAAACCAGGATCAGGTTAATTTATTGTTGGTTGGTTGGAGGACCCCTTACTTTACAGGTACTGTGGGTGACAAATTGTTGTATGAGCGTCTCAGTTCCCCGGCTTGTGACATCGTCGCGGTTAAATTAAGCACAAATATTATTAGCGCAGGGGGTTGGGATTCGGTTCAACGGATATTGCTACCCATCCGTGGTGGTCCAAACTCAACCTTGGTCTTGCGTGTCGGTCATGCACTCGCTCGACAAACCCAGGCTGGAATAACTCTCCTTCACGTAACCAGAGAAGGGAAACCCGAAACTGGTATTCAATTCATGGATGAGTACTCTCCCGCCATCCACGCATTAGAACACATTTACCGCTCGATTACCACTAAAGGAGACCTTCCTCAAACAATAATCTCGGAATCCCATGACCATCAAGTCATAATAATTGGCTCTCCCTCGAATAGCGAACTGGGCGAAGGTTGGCGTGGTCCCCTCCTGGACCAGATTGTCGATAATACTGATGCTGCTTTGATTGTGGTCAAGGCACATCAAGAACCATTAACACTGCCAAGGGTAAAAGAAGAGCCTGTTGCCAAGATTATCGACCGCCCTGTTGCAGTTGTAGTGGACAAATGGTTTGCTGAGAATACTTATCACAGCCGTGAATTTGCTGACTTAAGGATGTTGGTTGACTTGAAAGACAAAGAAGGTTTTACTATCAGCCTGGGATTACCTGCCCTGAATGAAGAAAAAACAGTTGGCAAAGTAATACAGACTATTAGAAGCACCCTGGTTGAAGAATACCCCCTCTTGGATGAGATCATATTAATCGATTCTGGTTCCATAGACTATACCCGTGATATTGCCCTTGACATGGGTATTCCGGTTCATATCCATCAAGAGATTTTGCCCCAATATGGCACTCATCACGGCAAGGGTGAAGCGCTTTGGAAAAGCCTGTATGTCTTAAATGGGGACATCGTCGTTTGGATAGATACTGATATTAAGAATATCCACCCTCGTTTTGTTTATGGCGTGTTGGGCCCGCTCCTTCGCGATCATCATGTGAAATTTGTCAAAGGTTATTACCGCCGCCCATTACGCCAGGGTGAAAAGATGATCGCTGGCGGTGGTGGTCGGGTGACTGAGCTCACAGCCCGCCCTTTCTTTAACTTGTTCTTTCCTGAACTATCTGGTCTTATACAACCGCTGGCTGGTGAATATGCAGGCAGGCGGGAAATCCTGGAAAGGCTGCCCTTTTTCACCGGTTACGGTGTGGAAACTGGTCTGCTAATCGATATTCTCAACAACTATGGTCTTAGCACCATTGCTCAAGTCGATTTGCTAGAGCGCATTCACCACAATCAGCCTTTACCTTCCCTCTCAAAAATGTCTTTCACCATCATGCAGGTGGTTATCAACCGTCTGGAAAAACGTCATCGCGCTCGCCTTCTGGATCAAGCCAACCTGACCATGAACCTGATCCGCTTTGGTCCCAATCGCTACTTCCTCGAACCGCAAGAGCTTCAAGAATTGGAGAGACCCCCCATCATCACTATCCCAGAATATCGGCAGGTACGAAACATCACCACCTTCGAAGGACATGAAAATCATTACCATTAGTGTACAAACTAAAGTTCCTTCCAATGTGATGCTTAATATTGAAAGTGTTTTAGACTCAACACATGAAGCATAGTCCAAGGACTTTTAAGACGAATCCGAATTATAGCTCCATCCTGGACAATGCATTAATATAGAAAGGTGACTCGTCATATGCGTCTGGTCCTTATCCGCCATGGAGAAACTGATTGGAACATTGAAGGTCGCTATCAAGGTCAAGAAGACCCTCCTTTGAACTCAGCTGGTGTCACCCAATCTTTTCAACTGGCGAATAAATTAGTCAACCTCGGCTTGGATGTGCTTTACTCCAGCCCACTAAAGCGCGCTTCACAAACAGCTGAGATAATCAGCTCGCAGTTAGACCTTCCCTTGTTTATCGAACCCCGGTTTATGGAGATTCACCAGGGGAAATGGCAGAATAGCCTGCGTTCCGAGATTGAAAGCCAATACCCAGACCTCTTCAAGCGCTGGGAGGACCAACCCTGGGAAGTCCAGCCTCCTGAAGGGGAGACTCTAACTCAGGTGCAGGCGCGCGTTTACGCAGCATTAGACGAGATAATTCCCCTCCATAAGAGACAGACCGTGGGAATTGTCTGCCATCGCATCCCGATCGCACTGATCAAGATGCGTTACCAGGATGTTGACAGGAATATCGTCCGAAAATTAAAGCTTCCTAACAGTTATTATGA
>JACUUU010000118.1 GCA_014859065.1 Anaerolineales bacterium | reverse complement strand
GCGATAGACCTCGGCTTTCTGGCGCAGCTTGGTCAAAGCTCGCTGTGGGTCAGCGCCATTGAAAATATCTTCCAGGGTTTCATTCCACCACCAGAAGATCGGAACTGAGTTAAATGGTTCTCGTCGGCTTACAAATTCACGCACTGGGCGAGCCATGACCGCCCGATAAGCAGCTGCAGTTTCTACTCCCAGAAAGGCTTCCAGGTCAGGGGAGGCGAGTACCGAACTGCGTAGTGGTATTCCTTGGAAGATAACCGGCTGAGATGACAAAAATTTCAGCCACTCCCAGCAGGCTTCCGGGTTTTCAGCCTGGCGGGAAATGTAAAATTGGATTGTTTGGGTAGCCCATTGCGGCGGGATGTCTACTGGCAAAGGGACTAACCCAATCTCAAAGGGGAGACCATCCGGAAATGTGTAAGCATCGTGGATATTTCCGGCATAATCCGTCCACATGGCCGCTTTACCAGCGCTTATTGCCTGGTAACGTGTGTGATAGCCAGACGACCAGTTGTTGCGCGGGCTGCCCGGAGTTATGGGTGCGATGGCTCTCATTTCGGCCATATCCACCAGGAAAGAAAGTGTTGCCAGGGTTTCCGGACTGTCAAAGTTTATTGTTTCTAAACTAACGGAGAAGTCCCACAAGGGAAATAATGATTTCCATTCAAAGAAGAAGTTATGATCTGATTTGTGGACAAATCCGTAAGAGTTTCGTGAAGCTGCACCTGTCGCCAACGCCCAGAAATCGTCCATGGTCCAATTTAGGTCAGGTGGCTGCAACCCCATGCTTTCCAGGAGGTCCTTGTTAAAATATATCACGTGAGGTTGAGCAGCTAGCGGAATTGCATATAATATGCCGTCACCTCGTGAAATATGAAACTCTAACCAACCAGCCGGTATCTCTTCAATAATTGCCGGACCCTCTGGGTCGGCATCGATGAGTGGATTCAGGCTGTACCAGCTATCGAAACCACTTTCAGTTGGAGGGATTGTGGTTGTAAAACAGTCGAATCTATCCGCCAGCGTGATTGCGTTAAAACCTTCATCCATCCTAAAATGGCTTCCCCAGTCAATTAATCTAACAAATATATCGGGATTTTCTTGATGAAAGGCGTCAGCCACAGCCTCGACGGCTTCCAGGCTGGTGTAATCGATGCCATGATAGAAAAAATCGATAACCACGGCTCCAGGCGGAGGCGTGGCTGCTGCGCTCGGGGGTTGGGGGGTAGCCACCGCCAGCGGTGTGGTTGCCGCAGGGGGAGCTGGTGCTCCTGGATCGATTTGGATTTCAGCCAGAGCGGCTGCCAGGGTAGATTCTCCACGCATGGCCTGCGACAAAGCCTGACCGATGGAATGGAGCGGTTCGAGGGAGATGGAGCCGTACCAGGCGTTCTCGAGGGCGAAGCGGAAAGCCGCTGCCACAGGCTCATCCAGCAAATCCCAATAACGGCTGTCATCGGCGACGGAAGGACGGGCGGGCACGGCGCCGGCCTGTGCCGGGGAAGGTAGCCGTTGGGAGGCCAGGAACTGCATCCAGTTCCAGGCTTCTTGAGGGTGAGCTGTGCCGGCGCTGACCAGCAGACATTCGGCGTTAACCCAGGTGGTGCGGGCTGCCTCTCCAGGGGAGGGGATGGGATAGGGAGCCACGCCGCCCTCGGCACCGAGGGCAGCCAGACGGGTTGAGACGATGCCGCTGCTGTCGACCCACATGGCGACCTGGCGGTTGTCAATTAGCTCTTGAAGTTCGAAATAGCTGTTCTCCTCGAATGGGATCATATGAACGGCACCTTCGTTAGCCAGGGAGACGAACCAGTCCAGTTCTGACTGGAGGGTGGAGAGATCAGGGTCACCAGGAGAAGAGGTCAGGATGGCATCCAGGCGTGGAGCCAGCAGGGTGAGCGGCCAGCCGCTGTCGACGAAACCATAGCGAAGCACCTCCTCACCTGAGGTGTGAGTGAGGGTGGCGACTGCGGTCTCGAAGTCCTGCCAGGACCAACCAGGGGCTGGGCGTGGGAGACCGGCCGCGTCGAAGGCGGCGCCGTCGAACACGATCAGGTTAGGCCTGCCGGCTACTGGCAGACCGAGCATGCGACCATCAACCGAGCAGCCCTCCAGCATGTTTGGCCAGAAAGCCTGTGCATCGAAATCGGGGTCGGCTTCGATGAGTGGGGTTAGATCGAGGTAATTGTATATATCATCGCCCACCGGGGCACCTCGCTTGACCACGTCAGCATAAGAGGCAACATCGGTGAATCCCCCCGGAACCTCTTCAAAGGGTAGGAACTGCACCTGAATATTGCTTTGCAGGGATTCAAATTCCTCGATCAGGGGCTCATATTGCGATTGGAAAATCCCCATGTCGGCGAAGGTGATTAGCACCGGCTCGTCTAACTCGACCTCACCATCCAGGCGGATGGTAGGTGTTGAATCTGTCGTGGCTGCCTCATCAGGGCGCAAGATACCAGTAGCCCAAATTATGCCTACGATGCTGGCGACAATGATAGCTGCCCAGGCAGCTCGCCTGGTTAAAGTAGTGAAATGGTTCATGACTTGTCTCCTCCTGGATTGTTTTTTAACTCTGCGAATAGCACCCTCTAATTCCTGCTTTGGGGTTTTCGTAAAGGGGAGGGATGAAGGCATTTGTTTGCTCAGGCGATTTTCCAGTTGCAGCATTTCGTCAGCATATTGCCGGCAGGATTGGCATTCTGCCAGATGGGTTTCCAGAGCTGCGTTCATAAATCGTCCGTCACCAGATGGTTCAGAATGATCGAAAGATTTGTTAATTAACCTGCGTGCTTTGAGATGGGATAATTTCATTGGAATAGCTCCTTCTCCACTTTTTCTGGTGCGAATCTTTCACCCAGCTCATTTTCTAATTTTTTGAACAACTTTTGACGTGCATAGTGTAAGCGGGAATGAACCGTGCCTTCTCTAACCCCTAAGATAATGGCGATTTGTGGAACGGTCATATGATCGATGTACTTCAATATCACTGGAATGCGGTGTTTCTCATCCAACCTGGCAACTTCGTACCATAACTTGGATTTAGTTTCACCTTGCAGTGCCATCTCTTCAACCGAAATGGATTTACTTCTGATGAACCACATGGCTCGCAGTGTTTTTCCTAAAGCCAGTCGAATTTTCTTCTTGCGTAGTTCCTGCTTGCAAACGTTCAAGGCGATGGCGTACAACCAGGTTCTGATGTCCGCTTCGCCCCGAAATTTGTCAAGGTTGCAGGAGGCACGGATAAAGGTCTCTTGGGCAGCGTCATCTGCATCATCCCGATCTAACAAAACTGAATAAGCCAATCTACAAACATAATCATAATGTTCGGCCATCAGTTCTTCGATGGTCAAAACTTTGTTTACTGGGTTTTCTGGGATGTGATTGATGTCGGGATTGCTCATATATTTATTAGACGCGTCTGAAGGCTAAACCCTTCAATTAATTTTTCTAGTGCATTTTCCAGGGTGAGGTTTATTATTCGCATGTGTCTAATGGGCCACTGGACAATGCTTGAAGTGTTCTGTCTATAACGCTCTCAATATTAAGCATCATATCGGAAAGAACACGAGTGACCTTCATGTTATTTATGTACACTGACGCGATTGTGTGGGCAGGATTGGTATCAAAAAGCAAAACTCTTTGACAAGGCAAGCGACTTACCTTAAAATGAATAGGTTCGAACATAACAACGAGGAGAGTTCCTTTTCATGAAAGAGTATAAAACAGAGTTTATTCGTAATGTCGCATTGGTCTCGCATGGTGGGGCGGGCAAGACTATGCTGACAGAAGCTTTTTTACACTTCACCGGTGCAACCACGCGCCTGGGAAAGATCGAGGATGGTACTACTGTTGCAGATTTTGAGGAAGAAGAGAATCGGCGGGGTATTTCCTTATCAACTTCCGTTATTCCCATCGAGTATAAAGATTATAAAATTAACTTTCTGGATACCCCAGGTTACACCGATTTTATTGGAGAAGTGATTTCAGCTCTGCGGGTTGCGGATAGCGCATTGGTACTAGTGGATGCGGTTGCTGGTGCCGAAGTGGGCACTGAGATCGCCTGGAATTACTGCGACCAGTTCAAACTTCCCCGCTTTTTGGTCATCAATAAGATGGATCGTGACAATGCCAATTTCCAGAAATCCCTGGATTCGGTTCAAGAATTGTCTGAATCCCGCTTGATCCCTGTTCAGCTTCCCTGGGTAGAAAATGGGGAATTTAAAGGTGTCTTGGACCTTTTGAGCATGAAAGCTTTACCATCCAGCGGTAATGAGACCAATGAGATACCAGCTGAATTTTCTGATGAGGTCGAAGCTGCCCGGATGGAGTTGATTGAAGCTGCGGCTGAAGGGGAAGATGATCTGCTTATGAAGTACCTTGAGGGTGAAGAATTGAATCCGAAAGAAATCTTGCGCGGCTTACTGAGCGCTGTGCGGGGGGGATCGCACGTTCCGGTATTTTCCACTGCAGGTCAGGCAGAAATTGGCTTGGTGCCTCTTCTGGATTCAATCCTTGAGCTGATGCCGTCTCCAGTGGATATTCCGGCTGTGGTTGTCAAAAGCGGTGATGCTGAGGAGGAAATTAGCGCTTCAGATAGCGGCCCGCTGGCTGCTTATGTTTGGAAAACTACGGCTGATCCTTACGTTGGTAAAATCACGTACTTCCGGATTTATTCGGGTATGCTGCAGTCTGATACGCGCGTGTGGAACAAGTCAGAAAACGCCGAGGAAAGACTGGGCACCTTATATATCATGCGTGGCAAGGAGCAGTTCCCCATGAAAGTGGTCCACGCTGGAGATATCGGCACGGTGCCAAAGTTGAGTGTGACCTCGACAGGGGCTACGCTTTGCGACCGGGCTCATCCCATTGAGCTGCCGGTTCCGGAATACCCCAATGCGCTCTACCGGGTCGCAGTGGTTCCCAAGACCCAGGCAGATTCAGCCAAGATAAGCCCGACTTTGACGAGATTATCCGAAGAGGACATGACACTCTCTTGGTACCAGGAGGCGAGCACGAACCAGACCATACTCCAGGGTATGGGCGACCAACACATCGATGTCGCCATCCGTAAGGCGGAGACCAAGTTCCAAACCGGCTTGAACACCATTGAACCACGCGTGCCTTATAGGGAAACGATCACCAAAACTGGCAATGCACAATACCGGCATAAGAAGCAAACCGGAGGCGCAGGCCAGTTTGCAGAGGTGATGATGAGGGTTGAACCTTTAGAAGATCAGGATTTCGAATTTGTCAACAAGGTGTTCGGTGGAGCAATCTCGAGCAACTTTATGCCTGCCATTGAAAAAGGTGTGCGTACGGTAATGAGCGGTGGGGTGCTGGCGGGTTTCCCAGTGGAAAATGTGAGGGTTTTGGTAACGGATGGAAAAGAGCATCCGGTAGATTCGAAACCGGTGGCTTTCGAGATTGCTGGTCGAGAGGTGTTTAAGCTGGCAGTAAAAGACGCAGCCCCGGTTATGCTCGAACCGATCATGAACGTGGAAATCACCGTTCCAGAGGCAAATATGGGTGATGTGTTGGGGGATTTGAACACCCGCCGCGCTCGTGTACAAGGGATGGATACCGAGAGGGGACGCTCGATTGTAAAAGCCCAGGTTCCTTTAGCTGAAATGCTGCGTTACACCACTGACCTGCGATCCATCACTGGTGGACGTGGTGTTTTCAGCATGGAATTCTCGCATTACGAGACAGTACCAGCGCACATCGCTCAAGGAGTTATCGATGCTCGCCAGAAAGAGCTGGCGGCTGCGCGCGAAGAATAGGCACAGATATTTAAGTAATTGCGTCCCTCTCTGATGCTAAAAGCAACTGAAGAGGGACGTATGCTTATCTGCGCTAAAACTCACCCGTTAATTGATGGTTTGGATATCTTCTTGGGCTGGACGAGGGGAGGCGAGTCTCAAGAAGAAGAAGGTGAGAGGCGCTCCCGCCGCTACCCAGATCCCAACTAAAAAGTATCGCAGATAGCGCAGCGAATATGCCAGGGTATCGTCCCCGCGCGGGAAGACTTCACTCAACCCAAAGTACAAAAGGATCACCCCGATCATGCCAATAGGATAACGCGCCAGCCGCTTCCACCACGGGCCACTTACCTCAAAACCGCTGTAAGCCTGCAGCAGGATAGCCCCGGAAGCTAACCCGAATAATGTTCCCGCGGAAGTGAAAATGCCATCGAGTCTCAAAGGGTTGATAGGGGCTTCATCCGGGAATGCTTGCGCTGCATTGGCTATCCAGGTGGCAGGGATTTCATCGATGGCAAGAGATCTGGCAAACAAGCCAAAAAAGATGATGATTAGCGAAGCCAGAAAGGCGGTAATCAGCCGCATCGTCAAAGGCAGGTTCTTCAGCCAGGATAGCACAGGTTTTTCCAATCGGATGACTAACCAGAGCAGTGCAAATCCTACTGCCCAACCTGCCAGGACATCAATTGGGAAGTGGACTCCTAATGATAATCGCGATAAACCGATCAAGATGATAAGTGAAACCAGGAGAATCCATCCCCAGGTTTTGTTAAAAAAGGCAGCAACCACTCCCCATACAGCAGCTGCATTTTGAGCATGCCCGGATGGAATACCAAATGAAGTTTCGAATGTCAAGGGCTGTACCTCGGTACTGTAAAAGAATGGACGAGGGGTGCTGAAAACCAACTTGAATATCCCATTTACTCCGTTGCTTAACAGGAGCATAAACCCAATGCGTAATCCCAGTGCGGAATGGACGCTCCAATAAATCAATGGTAAGACCAGCAGGAAAAATTCTTCATCGCCGATAAAGGATATTATCCGCGAAGGGGTGGCAACCCATTCTCCAAAGGTCCGCTGGAAGAACAAAACGATCTCAAGTCCGGTTTCGAAGAAAAACTCATTCATGCTTTACCTCCTTTTTGGGTAGACATGGGGTTGGGATTTGAATGTAAATCCACCAATTCTTTTTGGGCAGCGATGGGTTGAATGTGGGGATGAGGTGGGTTGTGCACAGGTATTGGGACTGCACCAGGTTGAACTTGATCGCTCGAAAGTTCGATAGATCGAGGAGAATAGCGAATGCTTGCCAGCAGCGATAAGGCAATCAAAATGGCTGCCAACGTGTACATCCAAAGTGGATCAAAGGTATAGAGGACTCCAGCCAGGATTGGCGCCAGGATGATGGCAGCTGAGTTTATGGTTTCGGTAAGTCCATATGCAATCCCCATCCTGGCTTGATGTACCATCTGGCGAACCTGAGCTAATGCCAGCGAGCGCGCAGTCTTGTAGCCCCCTAACAGGAAAAAGCCAAGGAAATACCAGGGCAAACTTGTGCCTCTCATGATAATAATTGTGAATAAACCGACAGCCGCCTGCCCAAGCAAAAATCCTGTGCGGGCAGGCAGTTGACCGAGGATCAAGCTAAGCACAACCACTCCAATACCTGTTATTGAATAAAGCAGACCGATCTGTGACAGGTCAAAGCCGCGTTGAAATTGCATGAAGTTAGGAGACAGCGGTTGAGGCAGGAACGTGGCGAACATGGCCAGAAAAATTACTCCCAAAAAGATAAAGGCTCGCCGGTTGATCAACCAGCCGCCAGTGGTGTCTGCTGGTGTTTGCTGCTCGATTGGCTGCGGCCGAACTAGCAGGATCACGATGGTGGAAGCCATGAATATCCAGGCAGAAACGTAATATATCTGCCGCAAACCTAATTGCGCGCCGATCTGCCCTCCCAACCAGGGACCTAAAACGGCTCCCAGGTTGAAGCAAGCTGAAATCAAAGTGATGGTGCGCCCGACTGACAGATTGCCCCGCGCTGCAGTGACGTAACTGTAAAGCGGTGATATTACGAACAGGGTGATGCCGTATGTTAGAAACCCGACAACCAGGACCGGCAAGGAGTTTGCCAAAGCCATTGTCCAGGTAGCGACAACCCCCAGCACCCAACCAGAAACCATCAGAGGTTTACGTCCAATCCGATCTGCGAGATAACCGGCTGGGATATGGGTAATGGTCATCACTACCCCAAACATCCCTAGAATCGCTCCAATTTTAAGTGGGTCTGCGCCCATTTGCTGCAGATATATGGGTTGAAAATATAAAAACATCCCCTCCCCACATCCCCATGCGAACATGGAGACAGCAATGAGCATTAAGTCTCTTCTCATCGATATTCTTAATCGAGAATTATTAGCTGGCGGGGGAGATCGCTCATACTCTCGCTGCCTGAGGCGGTGACGACGACATTGTCTTCGATGCGCACACCACCTCTGGAGGGAATATAGATACCAGGTTCGATGGTGAAGACCATACCGGAAGCCAGCCGGAGGTCGCTGCCGGCGCGGATATATGGCTCTTCATGTGATTCCATACCCAGACCGTGTCCGGTGCGGTGAATGAAGTATTGTCCAAAGCCGGCGTTTTCGATCAGGTCACGGGCAGCTCGATCCACCTCACCAGCCGGGATTCCAGGAGCTGCTCTTTGTAAAGCAGCCTGGTTGGCTTTTTCTACAAGGGAGGCAGCTTCCACTAACTCAGCATCGGGCTTGGAACCAATCGCAAAGGTGCGTGTCAGATCAGAGAAATAACCGTCGTAGGAGGCGCCCCAATCGATGATCAGCAAATCCCCAACCGAAAGCTTCCGGTTTGTAGGTGTTGCATGGGGGTTTGCGCTGTTTTGCCCTGCGGCGACAATTGGAGCAAAGGGGAATTCAGGGGCTGAACCATGCCGCAGGAGTTGGATGGTAAGTTCTGCCGCGATTTGCTTTTCGCTTATCCCAGGTTTTATGCCTTGCAAGGTATCTTCTAATGCGAGTTGAGCGATTTCCACAGCCTTCCGCATTTCCTGGATCTCCACCTCATCTTTAACCATCCGCAGCTCTGCCAGCACACCTTCCGCGGGGCTAAAACGTGCGTGAGGAGCTGCGCTCCCCAGAAAGCGGTGCTCTAACATGCGCATCCGTCTTATCTCGACTCCAATTGTGTGATCCTCGATGTGGATCGCCGTGACTGCCTCTTTGAAGGCAGCTTCCCAAGTTTGTGGATCTTCACCATAAGTGTACGGCAGCAGTGGAAATTGAATCCCCTCAACTTTACCAGCCTCAAGTTCGGGCAGGACGATGGCCGGAGGGAATCCTGGCCGGAACAAAGCCACTACTGGTCGCTCGCTCAGGTGAAAGTGCAGCCCGGTTAGATAGGTGATACTAGGTCCCGCGTTCAACGCCAATGAATCAAATCCCTGTGTCGTTAGTATTTCGTAAAGCCTGGTTTGGCGCCGTTGAAACCGTGATTCAGAATCCAGATTAGACATTGGGCACTCCCATTGAATGTGCATCTACGATTGACAATATTGAGTTGCAGCTCGGGATTCAAAAACCTTTATCCGCGAGCTGGTTGCAACTGATCGAGCATGAACACAGATCGAGGCTCATTATAGCCAAATTTGATTGGTCGAGTGTATTATAATATTTGTTATGTTCGAATTGCCATTATTTCCATTAAATACCGTGCTCTTTCCGGGTATGCCCATACAGCTGCATATTTTTGAGGAGCGGTATAAGGAGATGGTCGATTATTGCCTGAATTCCGGCCAACCATTTGGTGTGGTGCTTAATCGGAATGGTAAAGAAGCTAACAACCATCTGGCTGAACCGCATTATATCGGTTGTTCGGCACGCATTTTGGATGTCGAGCGATTAGAAGAGGGGAAGATGAACCTGGTTGCTTTAGGGCAGCAGCGCTTCCGGATAATCTCACTGAATTACGAAAAACCCTATCTAACCGGAATGGTAGAAAGTTTTCCTCTCGACCAATCCGATCAGCAATCATTAGAAGCCGCCGGCATGCGCCTGGTCCCCTGGATCAATCGTTACATGCGCCTGCTCAACCAGGTCGCTAACGTCAATCTTGACCCCAAACAGCTGCCGGAAGATTGGTTGGTGCTTGCTTATCTGGCTGCAGTTTTGTTGCAGGTCCCGTCTGTAGAAAAACAACAGCTCCTGGCAACCGAATGTGCCATTGATATGTTAGCTGACATGAATTTGATATACCGGCGTGAAGTTGCATTATTGAAATCAATGATTACGGCAGGGGCACCACAAGAAAACAGCTTTATCTCATTGAATTGATCCCTCCCTTAAACCTGATCGAGGTCATGCTCAGCATTTCATTGACAGCATTTTTCCGATCAGGTACAATCCTATCGCACCTGGAAAGGGCCTGTGGCGCAGTTGGGAGCGCGCTTCAATCGCACTGAAGAGGTCGCGGGTTCGAATCCCGACAGGTCCACTCTAAACCGA
>JACUUU010000117.1 GCA_014859065.1 Anaerolineales bacterium | reverse complement strand
TGCTTGGCCTTGCTCATTTTTGATCGCAATTTCCCGCGCAGCACGGTAATTACTTACCAGGTCTGGATAAGTGACTGAGATATCGGCAGCCCGCTGCTCAAAATCAGATACTGGATAGTCACGAACCTGCATGACTTCCTTGATCAGGCGGTCGGCAGCTTCAATTGCCTGTCCTGGTTCGTCAACAAATTTAGATTGGACAGCAGACCAATCAGCCAAATAATGCTCACGCTCGCTAATCGAAAGTGGACGAATTTCCAAAGCCTTAACATGCTTCTGCCGTTCTTCCAGCTCTGTTTGTGCTTTCTTCTTGCTACCCATAGTCTGCACAGTGTGATCATATTCGGGTCCGAATTTATCATGCAACCGCTCTGTACGTTGACGGCGAGAAAAAACCAGACCTAATAATGCGCCTATTATGACCAATACCAAAACAACTACGATGATGGTAACTGTACTATCCACAAAACACCTCCTTTATTAGAAAAACTATTCGCATACCTAAATGTGAAGAGTGAGTCCTTTTTTAATCGGGTCAATTAATTCACTTCTTATAAGCGTCCAAGTCATTCAGATGCTCAGCACGATTGAGAGGACGCAACTACTTTTCAGAATCACGGCACCAGATACTGTATTACTCACTCGCAAATCCCACAAAGGGAAACAGGCAGGTTAAGGTTAGGTCCTGCCCCGACCTTTGAGAAAATTAAAGACGATCACGATCAGGGCTATCACGAGCAACAGATGAATAAGGTCGCCACCTACCTGCCCTAAAAGTCCTAAGAGCCACAGAATAACCAAAACTACTGCGATAATCCAAAGCATTTTATTCTCCTTCCGTCTTCACTTCTTTTAGTCGCTGGTTGAATTCCTCTTCAGCCTGCTGTTGAGTGTAACCAAACTTTTCCTGGACAAGGCCGATTAATTTATGGAACTTACCCCCAACTTTTTCCAGGTCGTTGTCAGTGAGTTTACCCCACCATACTTTTGCTTGGCCGTGTATTTGCTTCCGCTTGCCTCCAAAAACATTTTTGTTCATTTTTCACCTTAAAATGGTGTGCATTCAAATGACAACCAATCCTTGACTGGATGAGCCAGGGATGCTATCAAGAACACAGTCTCAATCCGATTCTACAACAAACGCCAACGGGTTACATCCCCTGGGCGGGGGAACTATTGCTCCGCCAGCTGGGGGAGACCCTCGGAGGGTTTATCCAATAAACTGGCTTGCAGTATAGGTTCAGATTCCTCAATCAGATGGGAAAGTCGTTCCATACTGCTCATCACTAATTTCAATGGCGGTTCATCCATTGTCCTTATAGCCTCCCAGAGGCGCGCCTGCCGATCTTGAAGATCAGAAATCTGGGCTGCAGCCCCTGAAACAGGACGGCGGCTGACCAGGTGGCTCCACAGAATCTGGCATACCACTGATACAGGTGGCGCTACGATGATGCCAACCAGGCCAAAAGTGTCTGCCAGGGCAACCAGCAGAACTACGGTCAGAATGGGATTATTCCATCGGCGCTTGAATAAGCGTGGCTTAACCCACACTCCCAAGGCAATCAAGAAAACAAGCACATAGAGAGTTGTATACAGGCTTAGTTGTACACTTGTCAGCAGTCCTACCAAGAGTACTGGAATGACAACCAAGGCTGCCCCGACCACGGGTATCAGGCTTGCTAAAGCGCCAGTGAGCGCTAAGAGAGCAGGGTATGGTGATCCGAGCAACCAGAAACCCAGACCTAACAACAGCCCGGCCAGGAGACTTTGGATTAGCTGACTGCGTATGTATGCGCCAGTGTCAGACTCGATCGTTTGCCAGATCTCACGTGCCTGTTTGCGCTGGGTAGATGGGAGCAATGAGAGCCAGAGTTGTTCAAAGTGCGATTGGTTTATGCTCCAATAAAAACTCAAGATGAGAATGACGAGGACGCCACTAACCAATCCGAAAATATTGCGTGTAAAGCCGAGCAAAGCTGGCAGCACGAGCTGACCTTGGTCACCAGTTACGGCTTCGAAGAGCTTACTCGGCACTGGCAGCCTCGCAACCAACGCCTGTTGTAACGAGCTCCCCTCTAACCAGAGTGGTAGCAGCCACTCATCCTGCACCGACACAATATTGGCCAACTGTTGAATCTCATTGATCGTGGTATCAACGATCAGGATGAGAAAAAAGCCGAAACTGACCAGTGCTACCAGGTAAAGTAGAATCCAGGCCATGCGCACGACGAAGCCTCTCCCGCCAAGATGTCTTACTAATGGGCGCAGAGTTGCCGCAAGCATTAGCGAAATCAACAGGTAAATAACGACTGTACGGAACTGCCACAGAACCGCCAGCGCCAGCAGCGTGGTCATAACAGCCATGCCGAACACTACCAGCTGTTTAGTCATGGTGCACCTGCTGTATTAACCTGAGCTAGGAGAGCATCAAGGTCAGTAGTAACCGCCTCAATTTCATCCATCACCAGGTCGGTTTGGCTGACCAATCGATCTGACCCTTCTTTCTTGATCCGCGCCTGCTTACGCAGGTCTTGAGTCAGGTCTTGAACTTCATAGCGTAGGCGGCTGGCATAATCACGCCCTGTCGGGACATCCATCTCCATCGTTCTTGGATGAAAGACGAAGCGATCTAGTAAAAGTTGAAGAATAGCGGCGATTGGAATTGCCATCAACGCGCCGGCGATACCGAACATTGAGCTAAAGGCAAAAATGGCCAACAGGGAGACGAACGGATTGACTCCTACCGCCTTCCGCATGATGCGTGGTACCAAAAGGCTGTTTTCCGCCTGTTGAATCAAAATCGTGGCGACGATTACCCAGATCAGCTTGGATGGCGAAATAGATAAAGCAACCACACCTGCGGGGATAGCACCTAGCAATGGCCCAATCATCGGTACGGCTTCCATCACCCCTGCTATGAGCGCCAACACCAGGGCATTGGGCAGACCGATGAGTAGATAAGCTACCAGCGCCATGATGCCGATCACCAGGCTAAGTGCGGCTTGTCCAGCAAGGAAAAAAACAAGTTTGGTTTCCATGGCTGAAATTAGTTCGCTGATATTCTCCCGCTGGTTCCGTGGAACCAGCAGTAATAATGACTGTACGGTTCGCTGCCCATCGAGCGTCCAGTGGAAGGCTAATATAATGATCGCTGCAAATATAAGGATAAACTTGACTGATGTTGTCACATATCCCAACGCTTGGATTGCAGAAGCTAGCACCTGCTCTCCCGTTTGCTCCAGTGGTTCCAGACCTGGGAGTGTTGCTGGGAGGAACTCACTTAAGCGCACAATCCATTGATTGGGATAATTAACCATCCACTCACGCAGGTTCTGGTAGTAACCCGGCACTTCGGAAGCAATCGTTGTACCTTGCTCGATTACCAATGGGAACAACACTACCACAAAGCTGATGAGCAGGGTGAGTAGCACCAGGTAGACAAAAACGACCCCTGCTACCCGGGGGATTTTTTGCCGGTGCAACCAGGTTACAACTGGACGCATCACCGTACCCATCACAATGGAGATGAATAAGATGAAAACGATATAGCTAAAGCGATAGATAAGCCAGAAGCTGATCCCGATACAGATGAGCACCAGAGTCGCCCACACTACGCGCCGAAATGACCATCGATCCTGTTGCGGAGGTGGGTGGAGCGCCATACTATCCCTAAATTGTTAACAGCCAACTGATCCAACCGGCCAGTTGGCTATATAAACCTAACGACCCAGCAAGATGAAGACACCAGCTGCGATAGCGAGGATCGCCAAAATCACACCGATGCCGCTGAGCGCTGGGATGAATGTCGCCAGGCCGGAAAGAATGAGCCAGATAGCCAGCAATAACATACCTATATTCCTGGTGAATTTCATGATTTTAATCCTTTCGTTTCCTTGTACAAAATGGTGGTTAAAGTCCGTTTCATCGAATCAGGCAATCTCTGGAGGGTATTCCCCTCGGTAAGACCGGTAATGATAGAGTTGATTGCATGTTGACATGCGCGGGACCTGTTGAACGCCTCCCGTGCAATCAGATTCCTGCATATTCGCAAAACGCCACCTCACCTGTTGTTCATGATCTCTTGATATGATATATACAGATCAGATAGCCGATCTGCGGAAGCCAGATCACCTCGAGCAAGCAAAGTGATGATCCCATCTCGTTGGTTAAGCAACGACTGCATATCCTCTTTTTGTGCCCACGAGAGGGCTAAATCAGCCTCTACTTCGGTTACTTTCCGTAGAGAAGTAAAAAAGTCACTGGCAGATTGACGGGCTGATTCGTAATCGCCCCGCCGAGCGTCAATGACTGCAGAGGCGAGGGAATTTTGAATCCTGGCCAGGTTCAATTGATGCTCAACCTCGGAAAGGGTACCTGAGCATTCACGCGACTTGACCCACATAGGGACGAAGCCAAGCAAGAAGGCGACGATCAGCAAGATAACATAAATGATGCCCCGGCGCATCAAAGAAGTAGACTTGAACGGTTTAGGTGGTACATTTGCACGCATAGGTACTCCTTTCTAAGCAGATCTTTGATCGACTGCTTGATCCAACTAACAAATGGCACGTTTTAGCTCACAAAGTTGAACTCAACTGTCAGCTTGTTCCTGGTTCTCTTCTGTCGTTTAAGCTTGCAAAGACAAACAAAGATAGGATAATGCATCTTGGGTTGTCACCAGCGTGAGTAGATTGCCGACGAGGTATTCCTGAACTTATTGATAATTCCTTCTTGAACGCCCTCTTCCGCCTATCATGCGTAATATCAGAATCAACAGTATCGCTCCAACGAATGCAATCAGAATCGACGTCCCGTTGATTCCCGACATCGGGTCACCGATTTGGAAGAAGTAGAATGCAATCCAACCTCCTAACAAACCTCCAAGCACACCGATGATGATGTCGCCAATCACACCATAGCCGCCCGTCCGCATGACCTGTCCGGCCAAAAAACCGGCGATCAAACCAACGATAATCCAGGATAGTAATCCCATAATAATCCTCCGTTTGTTATTTCTACCGTATCTCGGACAAATCAACTGCCCTAGTTAATACCAGCATTCGGAATAACCTGGTGAGTCGGTTTTTAAACCGCTTTTATTTTGAAAACCGGTACCGCATTGGATGAGGCGGTGCTGGGATTAAGAATGGGGCATAATTCATTCTATAACCAAAGTTTCCAAGATACATCCACCATTTAGGGGAAATTTTGCTACACCACATGGGGGAGATTTGAAAAGGTTAAGGGGTGAACTGATTTCGACCCGGTCAACCTCATTAAACCGAGATTTAACCGCAGAGTCATTTTTTCCTTGAATCACCTGTAGACATTCTTGCCAGACTCCGATAAAAACAACAATGTGTCCTGGTTCAGCTGTTCCAATTTCTATAAAACCGGGTTTTCCTCTGAATCTTTATGTAATGGTGTACCACCCATTGTGTTGACTTAGCGTAAGGGTTTTCGCCTCGCTGTCCAGTATACGAGCAATTTCCCTACCGGTAGCGCCGTTCTTAAGATAGATATCATACCGGCCCAAATTAGCCGGTAACATGTAAATCTCACCAGGTTGAACCACACAGTCACTGATAAGGGTGCGTCCCGTAAATATTTGCGCCTGGACCTTTATTCTTGCCTTGTTGTGAAATGTTATCTCTATCTTGGCTATTTTCCTTTCTTATGTTCATGAACCTGGGTCAAAAATGCGCCTTTGTTAGATCCTCACATCACCAGCCAGTCATGTTTTGTCTCAATAGGTACGCCACCCCCACCGACCCGATTACAATCCCAGTTGTCGTGTCGGGGTGTCATGACGCGGGTAAACCCGCCCCAATCTTGCAGGTTGTCACTTGTGGCGATCCAGATTGTCGGCGACCGGCGATATAAGCAAACATATATCAAGAACAGAACGGCGCACATTCGCGTGCCGTTCTGTCGTGACTGGGTATAAGTATCTGGGTGGCAACATCAACCATGATCTGGCCGGACTCCGCTCGCCGGGTTTTGCGATTATTATATTGATATCACCCCAAGCAACTGCAATATGAGAAGTATTACCGCTATAACGATCAAAGTATGGATCCAATTGCCTGTCTTTGGGAAGCTTGGGCTTAAGTTCCGACCGAAAGCACCGAGCAGCCACAATATTACTAGAATTACGATGATAGTCCACAACATGAGATGTCTCCTTCTGAGTGATCTTTTGAATTTTTCATTGGCAGCTACCAGACTGGTTTATCCGAGTAGCTGTTGACCCACCAGCCAAGAAAGTTGAAATTCTGGTGGTGATGACCATGACCGGATTCGGGTCACTTTATTAGAGCTTCTACCCATGCTGCCCCAGTTTATGCCGGCGCTCGGGACAGCGTATTGCGCCGGTTCTGATACTGCATTTCCCCCTCCCGAAAGACTCCAACCTGCGGGATAGGGTTCATCTAGAAGGAATACTCGCTACCGCGTCTCGAAGGCGTTCAACTACTCGATCCGACGTCTCACCTTTGCTTATAAACGCATCAGCTCCGGCAGAGAGGGCGGCTTGTTCCCGGGCATCCAGAGGGCTGATGAGCACAATGACTAATGCTGCCGGGCAAGCCCTGCGTAGTTCTGCCAGGTCTGCACCTGATCCGGAAGCGACCAACCCCCAATCGACCATCAACATGTCGGGGTTAGTGGCAGGAGCCTGGGCTAACACAGTTGGCCAATCGTCAGCTTCGCCAACGACCTGCATGTCGAGATCTTGTAATATGATTCGAAAGATTTGGCGTTCATCGGGATGGGCGTCGGCTAAATAGACACGTTTCATGCCATCATTCTATAATAAACACCCCCCGACCGCATCCATCCACCGGGGGGTGTTTGTCTCCCCCAGTTGGGGGAAAATTGTCTGGCATCAACCAGGTCTGGTTGTCAGTCAACCAGTCCACTGCGTAAAGCCAAAGCCACTGCTTCCGACCGGCTGGCAACGCCCAACTTAGAGAGGATATGGCTGACATGGGTTTTGATGGTAGACGGGCTGACTACTAGCCTCCTGGCGATCTGTGTATTATTTAAACCCTCGACCATCAAGGCCAACACAACCTGTTCTCGCTCAGTCAGATCGTGACCAGGCGCGCGCGGTTGGCTTGCAGCATCGACCATCACCTGGACAGCCTCTGGAGACAGAGTGGCACGCCCTGAGTGTGCTGCCCGGATAGCCCGAGCCAATTCACTTGCCGACACATCTTTGAGCAAATATCCAATCGCCCCAGACTGCAGCGCATTCTGAACGGTCTCCTGATCTTTGAAGCTTGTCAGGGCAATAATCTGCGTCTTGGGATACTGCTGACGGATATGACGTATAGTGGTGGCCCCATCCATTTCCGGCATCATCAGGTCCATCAGGATGACATCGGGTGAGACCTGACCACACAGCTCGATAGCGGTCTCGCCGTTGTCGGCCTCGGCCACCAGTTCCAGATCATCGTAGACCTTCAAGAAGGTTGCCAATCCCCGGCGGACCATCGTATGGTCATCGACCACCATCACTCGAATCAAGTGGGAAGGGCTCACCGTAAACCGTCCTTCTATTCCTGAGGTGCCGCCCAATGAATAACAATTTCAGTGCCGCTTCCGGGCTTGCTGGCGATGGATAACGTTGCCCCGATGTCTGTGGCTCGCTCGTGCATCATTTTCAGCCCATAGTGGTCAGGCGGTGTTTGATCCGGGTCAAAGCCCCGGCCGTCATCTCGTATGCGTAGCTCGACAGTACCCAAATCACATTTTAATTGGATGTCCACCCGGCTGGCACCGGCATGTTTGGCAATATTACTCAATCCTTCCTGGCACAAGCGGTAGAGCGCTACCTGCACATCAGCAGGGATTACCATCTCTCCGACTACAGACACATTGATCGGGATGTTCGTCCGGCCTGCCAACGCGTTTCCCAACAGGTGTAGGAGATCGCCCAGTTCTGCATCCGTCAGAGTCGAGGGCCGCAGCTCGGCTAGCAACAAACGCATATCAGCCTGTGCACCATGGGTCAACCGGCGCAAATCCATTAGGGATTGGCGACCTTCTTCTGGGTCTCGCTCCCACAAGAGCGGCAGAACTTCAGCGATCAGCCCGGCAGAGAAAAGGGATTGGTTGACAGCGTCGTGCAGGTTTCGCGCCAGGCGCTGTCGTTCCTGCAACGCGGCGAGTGATTGCGCATGTTCATAAAGTTCGGCGTTGACCATCGCAATCGCAGCCTGGTTGGCTACGATCAGAGCCAGATCGGCATCGTGGGTTGAAAAGTGATTTCGTTCGGTGTGGCCGATCCCGATAGCCCCGATTATGCGCTCTTTGACTACTAGAGGAACCCACATCCAAGATTGTACACCCTCCAGAAGGGTTTTAGCCTGATCATGCAGAAGTGAGTAAAGAAACCGAGTTTGCGCGTCAGCACTCTGAATATCGGCAATCCGAGAAGACCGTTGCCCGTTGAACAGCATCATCAGAGCATCTGGACTTTGCAAATGGATTTGGATTGGCAGCGCCAGCTCAAATGATTGGGGCCCGCGCACTGCCAGAGCGGTCAGGTTTGAATCCTCCAACTTTAATAGTCCGGCGTGCGTACAATCGATTATCTTCCACATTTGGTCGAGGATCAGGTCTGGCTGCAATTCAAGAGTAGATGCTAGTGTTTGGGATATTTCTAACAAGGTGGATTGTTCGTGGGTGCGAGTTTCCATCCTCTGTTTAAGCAGCTGCTCTGCATGCACCCTTTGGTTGATGTCACGAACGACACTAAGGAGATATGAGCGGCCCTGATCAATATATACTGTCCCGCTCAGTTCTACAAAGAATTGTGATCCATCCCAGCGCATATGGAGTTGTTCCGCTACGGATGTGCTCCGAGATTGGACCTCCTGGACATAATTAGTGAATTGGTGATAACTGTCAGGATGGATAAAGCTGATCAGGTGTTGACCAATGAATTCCTCGCGAGTATAGCCGTATATCGCGCAGGCTGCAGGATTAACCTCAACAACTTGGCCCGTTTTGAAATCATTAATAATCAACCCAACACTGACGGTTTCGAATATGCCCTGATAATGCCGTTCGCTTTCTTTATCCAGTGCTGGGTGGTTTTGCCTATCGGTTCGCAGCACGGTTAGGGCAGCTTGTAGATCTTCCAGCAAACATCTTTCCTTAGAACCAGCTGGCCAGTGATCGAGAGAAGCACTGGGCGGCATATCTGGGTTCTTAACCGTTTGCTGTAGCAGGTTGGATAACACCGTATAGAAATTGTCCGATAGAGGCATGGCAATTATTTTACACCAAGCTAGTGCGGCTGTCACCAAAGTCCTTTATCTTCTTTCTCAGGTTCAGTTGTGAGGAAACCCGAGGTTTGAACGAAACTTGTAAAAACGCCACTGAAGAAGGGTCTGAAGATCTGCTGCACAGCATATTTTAGGAGGTTGGTGATGACAGAGGTGATAAGTCTCTCGTCGGGAATGAGAGTCACTGCCCTCAACTCATTACGAATTTCACCATGAACCATGCCCTTTGTCACTCGCTTTGAGCGTTAATTTGAGTAAGATAGTATTAAACATTCACCCATAGCTAATAACAAGGAGGAAATCGATGCAAGATCTAACCGCACCCATTCTAGAATTGGTGCGCCTGGCTGCCACCGACCTGCCTGCCGATGTTGAGGCAGGTTTGCACCAGGCGATCGAGCGAGAATCTGCTGGGTCAGCCTCACGCAGCACTCTTGAGACCATCCTTAAGAACGTGGAATTGGCCCGTCAAAATTCCACCCCCATTTGCCAGGACACTGGTACCCCCATTTTTTACGTTTATCACCCCACGGGTTGGAGTACGCGGGAGATGTCAGCCCAAATCCGCGCTGCGGTTGCTGAAGCTACCCGGATCGCTTACCTGCGTCCCAACGCGGTAGATTCTCTCACTGGCAAGAATTCAGGAGATAATCTGGGAGACGAGTATTTCCCCACTATCCATTTTGAGGAGATCGAAGGTGACACTCTCAAGGTCGAATTGATGCTCAAAGGAGGTGGCTGCGAAAACGTTGGAGCGCAGTATTCTCTGCCCAACAGTGCGCTAGGTGCTGGGCGTGATCTGGAAGGTGTCCGCAAGGTCGTGCTCGACGCTGTCTACAAAGCTCAAGGCAAGGGTTGCGCTCCTGGTATCCTCGGTGTTGCGATTGGCGGGGACCGCGGTTCTTCCTTCCTGGCATCCAAGGAAACCCTTTTTCGTAAACTGGATGAGTCTAATCCAGACCCCGAACTGGCGCAATTGGAAGATCGCATAACTGAGCAGGCTAACCAATTGGGTATT
>JACUUU010000116.1 GCA_014859065.1 Anaerolineales bacterium | reverse complement strand
AAACGTCGCAATCGATAAAAAAGGTGCGTTCACCAATTTTGTTGAGATCAACTGCTGCGCGCAGGCAGCGCCCAATTAAACGGCGAATTTCCTGTGTTCTCCCGGAAGAGGCAGATGCTTCACGGGGAGTACGATGATGAGTCGCGCGAGGCAGCATAGCATATTCAGCGGTAACCCAACCTATGGGAAGATTATTGGCTTTTATCCAATGAGGAACGCCATGTTCGGCGGTTACGTTGCACAAAACACGCGTATTACCCTGGACAATGAGTAGTGAGCCTTCAGGGAAGTCGAGATAATGAGGTATCAATTGAATGGGGCGTAAATCCGAGAAAAATCGGCGGTCACTTCGCATAGCCACTTATGCAAATCCTTAATTTAAATAAATACGATTTAATCCCAAAACACCACGAATGGTCTGCATTTGCCAGTCTGAGTATCCGCTTAGCTGGTCTTCGAAATTATATCATTACGTGGTGAAGGGGAATCCGACTATAATTTCCAGTGACTTGGAATGCTCAATACTTAATAAAAAGGTCAGTTTGAATTTGCTAATCATGGTTTAGATAAATCTTATCATATCAACTAAAAGGAGCAATGACATGTATACCGTTTTTGTTCATATCCAAGTAAAACCAGATGATTTGGAGGCTTTTAAACAAGCAACTTTAAAGAATGTAACCAACAGTAGGCTTGAACCAGGAGTGTTTCGATTTGACTTCTTTCAAGAGGTAGATGATCCAACACGTTTTATCTTAGTTGAGGTGTATCGCAGCCAGCAATCTGCTGGAAAGCATAAAGAAACCGGGCATTACAAAAAATGGCGCGATATAGTTGAGGCTATGATGGCCAAACCAAGGCAGGGAATAAAGTATCTTATGATCAATCCTGAATAACAATGGAGATGGATATGCGGTTTGAATTTGCTACTGCAGGACGAATAATATTTGGTAATAAGACGATAAATGAAGCTGGGAAATCTGCTACAGAATTTGGGACACGAGCTTTAGTTGTAACCGGAGCTTCCACAGATCGCTGCGAACCTTTGTTGGTACAGTTGAAGGGACATGGGGTAGATCATCGAATATTCTCGGTGAGGGGAGAGCCAACGATATCTCTTGTTGAACAAGGGAGTTTGTTTGCCAAACAGGAAAAATGCGATCTGGTAATTGGTTTTGGAGGAGGAAGCGCATTAGATGCCGGGAAAGCGATTGCTATATTAACTACTAATTCTGGCGATGTTTATGATTATCTGGAGGTCATCGGGAAAAACAAATCTTTTCTGGAACCACCTATACCTTACATAGCGATCCCAACGACCGCTGGTACAGGTACTGAAGTAACTCGTAATGCGGTGCTTGGGTCAAAAGAACACAAGGTCAAAGTAAGTTTGCGAAGCCCGATGATGCTGCCAGCATTGGCGATCATCGATCCTCAATTGACTTACAACCTTCCAAGCCAAATAACCGCGTTTAGCGGTATGGATGCATTAAGCCAGCTAATAGAACCATTCGTCTCTTGCCAAGCCAACCCTTTGACAGATGCTTTTTGCCGAGAGGGTATATGGAAAGCGTCAAGGTCTTTAGAAAAAGCTTGTATGAGCGGGAATGATATCGCTGCACGCGAAGACATGTCACTCGCAAGCCTTTTGAGCGGGCTAGCGCTGGCAAATTCTAAATTAGGTGCGGTGCATGGGTTTGCTGGTCCAATCGGAGGGATGCTGGATGCTCCCCATGGAGCTATTTGTGCGAGCTTGTTAGCTCCGGTTTTTTCCGTAAATGTGCGTGCATTAACAAAAAGGCAGCCAGAAAGCAAATACTTGCGAAGATATAAAGAAATCTCCCAGATATTGATAGGGGATCACAACTCCGGTACCGATGATGGTATTGAATGGGTAAAAGGTGCAACAAAAAACCTTGGTATCCCACCCCTACGAAATTGGGGTCTTAAAAAGGAAGCATTCGAAACCTTAATCGAAAAAGCTGCGGTTGCCTCAAGTATGGCTGGGAATCCAATTAAGTTGACAAATGATGAATTGAAACAAATTCTTACGATGGCGTATTAGCTAAATGGTAGCCTGCACTATAAAGAATTATTAGTACGGACTTTGATCTACTGGTGGAGTTGGTACCCTGTCAAATGGTATTACCGGAAAGACATGAAGCCCTACGATGCAGGAGATAGAGTCTGAAGACAACCATCCTTCTCGATTGTCTGCCTTTACAATTAACCAATCACTGGTCGCAGTGCGACCGAACGGTTCGACCATTGTCCCTTTTTCAAGTTCAGTTACAGGTGGAAGGGAAATGCTAGGCCCCCCATACATCACGAGCACTTCATCGGAGTCTAGGTTGCTTACATAACACCCAGGGGAGATGATATAAACGGTTAATTCCTCAGTGGATATCCCTCGTTCGTTATGAGCGATTAAGGTGTAAGTCGTATCATGCTCGGGGATAGGAATACTAATTTCCCCTTCGGGGGGTAGAATTTCATCAGAGGCATTCTCAATGATCACTGCGTTGGTATCTAGGACAGACCAAGTAAGAAACAAGTTTTCAGTTTGCCCGAGAACAACTGCATTTGGATTTGCTGAAAAGTCCTGAATTCCAGGCAGGGCTCCCGAAACTTTTACTGTTATGGATTCCTCGACAGTGTCGAAAGCGTTTCTAGCTCGTATTATGAAGCTGGTGGATTGAAACAAATAGAACTCCTGAGTTCCACGAAATGGGATAAGGACCATTAAGTCTATTGCTGGGGCGAGTAATTCGATTGATTCAGCGTGTTCAACCAGCCACTCTAGCTTCACAGTTTCACCCAAACGAATCGTTGATGGATCAGCAATTAAGACTTGAATATGGGGGGATACTTGAGGACAAAAGGGGAAAAAACCAGGAAATTGAGTACATATCCGAGGATATATTAATACCGCCGTTATTATGAAACAAGCAAGGATAAGGAAAGACAAAGGAATCGACCAGCTAGGTATTATTGGTTTCAATTCCAAGCAGCCTTCAATTTCAGTGGGCTCAAAAGCATCAGTATCTGGATTACCAACAACAGAAAATGACCTGGCTACTGCACGACCCAATAACTGTCTGTTATTAGGAATGACAAGTAATGGAATACGAGCGATCTGTCCTGCTTCTAAATGAATCGAGGATTGGTGAAATTTGAATGCTAAATCCTGCTGATTGTTAGTGCCATAAAAACGGTAATCGATACCGATATTGCTTTGGTTATCTGCTACAAGAGTAAAATTGCTGGCAGCTATTTCGGGTTCTAAACTCAACGTTAAATTATGATATGACAGTATTTCCACTTTTGCTTGAGTTGACGGACCCCTACCATGTTGAGTAGAGTAAACCGTCACTTTAAAAGTATGGGTGCCAGCAATTGCTTCCGGAAGGCGCGGTGGGTGAATGTAGATGGAAATTTCTACTTTTTCATTGGCGATCAATTTAAGCCGGTCATGTTCTAAGCTGCACCAATTTTGAGGTAATCCTGAAATCCTGATTAATGCTTCATATTCTGAAATCGAAGTATTGTGAAGGTGAATTATTGCGATTTGGGTGGATCCAGGGGTGATCGGTTCAGCTGGTCCGTTTACAATTAGCGAGGCAAATTGGTCTGATTTGATTTCCTGGTTGAAATCGATCCTGGATTTGTTGGTCTGATCCTCGACCTCTTCAGGAAGGTCGTCGGTTTTTTGCAATGACCGATAATAGATTCTTACGTTACCTAAGAATATTGGTTGCTGTGGTGTGATAGGATGAGGTTGTAAAGGATCAAGCTGTTGATCATCAAAATATGTCCCGTTTGTTGATCCCAGGTCTTCGATAAATACCTGATCGGGCTCTATTAGCAAACGAACATGACGGCGAGAAATTGTTGGGTGAGATATGACCAAATCATTATCTGGTGTGCGCCCAATGAGAATCTGAGGTTTATTAACTGGGAACTCCAGTTCGCGACCATCAGGGAATTCTACGAATAACGATCCGAAATACATTAAATCTCTCAGGATAAATTAAGCTGTTTGATAACAACTCTAAAACGGATTGTCTATGTTAGTTATAACAGATAATTTCAAGGATGAGAATAATTCTACTAATGAAGATTGATAAAATTGGATCTTTGTGAACATTCACACTAATTGAGAGGTTATAATCTGTTTTCGGGCGAGATCGGAGGGCAAATATCGCAAGATTGAGAACAGGAGCTGCAGAATTGCGTATCAATTTACCCGCGAGGTGATTTCAAATTGACAATTCAAATAATATTAGTACTCTCCATATTAGTATTAGCGATAATCTTGTTTGTATCCGAACGAGTTAGAGTAGACCTGGTAGGATTGTTGGTATTAATAAGTCTCGTACTGACAGGTTTATTATCCCCCGAAGAAGCAATATCAGGTTTTAGCAGTCCTGCGGTGATTACTGTTTGGGCTGTTTTTATCTTGAGTGCCGGTCTTGCTAGGACAGGTGTAGCTCGAATGATTGGCAGGTATATTTTGAGACTGGCGGGAAACGGAGAGATGCAGATTACGGCGATTATCATGGTCACAGCCGGTGGTATGTCTGCTTTTATGAACAATGTAGGTGTAGCTGCATTATTATTGCCTGTTGTTATGGATATTGCCAGGAGAATTGGAAAACCTCCATCAAGACTATTAATGCCCCTGGCTATTGGTTGTTTATTAGGCGGGTTGACCACAATGATTGGAACACCGCCAAATATTATCGTAAGTAATTCATTAAGCGAGTTTGGTCTGACTTCATTTTCATTATTCGATTACACACCAGTGGGCTTGATCGTTATGGTAGCTGGGGTTGCTTTTATAGTCCTTTTTGGACGTCATTTACTACCAAGCCGCGACCTTGCACAAGAATATTCTGCAGGCGAAAAGATTGATATCGATAAAGTATATGAGTTAAGCAATCAGATTTTTGTCCTACGAGTGCCTGAGAACGCGGCATTGGAAGGTAAAACAATAGCTGAAAGTCAGATCGGTTATATCTTGGGGGTTAACATTCTTGGAATCATTCGTGACGGGGACACAATTTTGTCACCCGATCCTAATTCAGTTTTACATTCTGGAGATCGATTGTTGACTGTTGGAACCGCAGAATCTCTAGAGAAATTTCATAAACATGGCTATCTTGAAATGGAGGATGATCATCTTGATGTGGAGAGATTGGTTTCAAGGGAAGTTAAACTGGCTGAGTTAAGTCTATCGCCCGAATCAGAATATCTCGGGAAGACTCTGAGAGAAATCGATTTTCGTAAGCGATTCGGTACAAATGTTGTGGCTATCTGGAAAAAAGGAGAAATTTTCAGGACAAATTTACAGAGAATAATATTGCAGCGAGGCGACACCTTGGTTATTCAAGGATCCTGGGAGAAGATTGAAGAGCTTAGGAGCAATGAAAATTTCCTAATGTCTGCAGTGGATAATGCAGAGGTGTCACAACTACATGAGCGGTTGATGATGGTAAAAATCCCTCCGGATTCAAACTTAGTAAATAAATCTCTTGAAGAAAGCAGGTTAGGAAATGCTTTTGGATTGAATGTATTGGGTATAGTTCGAGAAGGCACAACCCACTTGATCCCAAAATCTACAGACAGATTATTTGCAGGTGATATTTTATTTGTTGAGGGGAGATTAGAAGATCTGCTTTCGATTCGTGGATTACAGGATTTAGTGATCGAAGATGACGAAGCGGTATCATTAAAGGACTTACAGACGGAAAGGGTAGGAATGACGGAGGTGGTCCTTTCTCCTCATACGAATCTAGTGGGTAGAACGCTGCGCGAAATCCATTTTAGAGAAAAGTACGGGCTTAATGTGCTGGCTATTTGGAGAGAAGGAATTGTCTACCGGTTGAATTTACAGGACATTCCACTACGCTTTGGCGATGCATTTCTATTATTTGGGAGCCGCGAGAAGATAAAAATGTTGGGGAGTGATCCAGATTTCCTGGTCTTGATGGAGGAAGCAGAAGAGATCCCACGCGTCGAGCAAGCACCTGTTGCTTCTCTGGTAATGGTATTTGTTCTGCTTCCAGTTATTCTTGGTTGGTTACCTATTTACATAGCTGCAGTAATAGGAGCTACCGCCATGGTCTTGACCAAATGCTTGACTATGGATGAAGCCTATCGGTATATAGAGTGGAAAGCAGTTTTCCTAATAGCCGGTATGCTCCCAATGGGGATTGCATTAGAGAAATCTGGAGCGGCAAACTATATTGCAAATAACGTTATATTTTTTATCGGTGATTTTGGCCCATTAGCAATCATCGTTGGGATATTTTTATTGACTGCCATGGCTGCACAGGTAATGCCAACTTCTGCGGTTGCAGTGCTCATGGCTCCTATAGCTATGAATATGGCTACTGTCATGCATGTATCCCCGTATTCTTTGATGATGACAGTAGCAATGGCTGCCTCGGCAAGTTTCATGAGTCCGATTGCACACCCAGCGAATTTATTAATCATGGGTCCTGGGGGTTACCGCTTTAGCGACTACCTCAAAGTAGGGTTTCCATTAACAATGGTTATCTTGCTCACGGTAACGATTGTGCTTCCAGTATTCTGGCCGTTGAATCCTTGAGTAGGGAAAAATTTTAGTTGCCTGTTAAGATTATTCGAAATTCTTGAAATATCGAGACTCAATTATTAATATGCCATTAGAGCTGTCTGGGGAGGTGAGTAAACATGAAAGAACGAAAAGGTATTTTGTTATAATTTTTCTAACGAGTTTCTCTAAAGGGTACTTAGAATTGTTGAGATATCATCGAGTCGTTCAAAAGAAACAAATCTGAGGATATCTTATTAAGTAAATATGGAGAATTCAAGATCAATGGTCAACTATCCATTGACTGTCGAAACGTTATTACATAATAGGAGATGACAAATGAGAAGAACGAATATACCCAGAAGTCCTTCGCCATCAGAGTTTTTCGATCCTGAATGGATGTCTAAAAACCTTCCACGTATTTTGAAATTGGCAGGGATTGGTATTTTAGTAATATGGGTTCTCTCTGGGTTCTACATGGTGGGACCAGGAGAACGTGGACTAGTACTCACATTCGGTAGGTTAACGAGTCAAACCGACCCTGGTTTGCACTACCGCCTACCAATTCCAATGCAATCTCATGTAATTGTTGACATCGCCCAAGTCAGGAGTACAGAAATTGGTTACCGTACTGATGAATCCCAAGCTGTACGACCAATACTTCAGGAAGCGCAAATGTTGACTGGTGATGAGAACATCGTGGAGATGCAGTTATTTGTACAATACCTGGTGCAAGATCCTGTGAAATTCATGTTCCATGTGAGAGCTGCCGAGGAAGTCTTGACTACATCAGCAGAGATTGCTCTGCGTTCAACTGTAGGTCAGAATACGATAGATTTCACCATGACGGAAGGCCGGGTTGAAGCTCAAAACCAGGTAAAAACACTCCTGCAGGAGCTTTTGGATGATTATGAGACTGGTCTGCTGGTAACTGAAGCACGCCTACTTGCAGTTGATCCGCCTGCGGATGTTCGCGATGCATTTCACGATGTAGTGAGGGCATTCGAAGATCGAGAACGATTGGTCCAGGAGGCTGAAGGGTATGCTGAGCGGGTGGTCCCTGCGGCGCGTGGTTTAGCTGCGCAGATGATACTGGAGGCAGAGGCATACCGCGAACAGCGAGTAATCAGAGCAGAAGGTGATGCTGCCCGATTCATAGCATTATTAGATGAATACTCACTGAATCCTGATGTGATGCGTGAACGTTTATACCTCGAAAGCATCGAGGAAGTGCTGCATGGATCGTCAGTTTTTGTGCTGGACACGACTCAGAGTGGGATTTTACCATTCTTACCGTTAACACAGCAAAATCAAACAGTGACTCTGGATCCTATCCAACCTGACCAGCCAGTCCAACCCACCCAGCCAGTTCAACCGCTTCCGACGCCTACGCCAATGATTGAACAACCAGATGAACAGCCTTAAATCAAGAATGAATCAACTATCAATGGTAAGATGCTTTCCATTTATCAAAAAGTATAAGCAGGAGTATTTCTATGAATAAAAGAGTAATAATCCTTGGGATATTGGTCGTCGCTCTTTTTGCCGGCCTTCAAGCAACCTATATTATTCGCGAGGGTTACCAGGGAGTCGTGTTCCAGTTCGGTCAACATGTGGTAACCAGGCAAGACGCGGGTTTGTATATCAAACTCCCTTTCGTGCAAGATGTAATAATCTTCGAGAAACGTGTTTTGGGAACAGAACCGCAAGGTGCAGAGTATCTATCTTTGGATAAGAAAAGGTTATTAGTAGATCACGTTTCCCGATGGCAGATAACGGACCCCTTATTGTTCTACCGGACAGTGAGAAATGAGACTTCAGCAGCAGCCAGGTTAGATCAGATAATTGCAGGACGTTTACGTGAAGAAATTGCTCGCCATGATTTCATTGACATAGTCCGTCTGAAACGAGAAGACATCATGGCTACGGTAACAGAAGGTGCAAGTGAAGTAGCACTCAGAGATTTTGGGATAACATTGTTGGATGTGAGGATTCAACGGATTGATCTGCCCACGGAGGTGCAAGCTAGTGTCTTTGGGCGTATGGAAGCTGAAAGACAGCGAATTGCACACCGCTATCGGGCGGAAGGTGAAGAAAGAGCAATTGAAATCAGAGCTGAAGCTGATAAACAACGTGAGATTATCCTGGCTAATGCATACCAAACTAGCGAAGTGCTCAGAGGTGAAGCGGATGCTGATGCTGCGGCAATCACCGCGCAAGCTTTTGGCCAGGACCTGGAGTTTTATTCCCTGTTCAGAAGGTTACAAGTTTATAAGAATATTCTTGGCAGCCAATCAACGGTTGTCCTTCCGCCAAACTCAGATTTGCTGCGATATCTCGAATCCCCAGTGATAGTTTCTCCGAGTGATCCATTGATCGTCGATGCACCAGTGGATGATGAAGTTGTTGGAGGTGATGATGGTCAAGATAGTGAGGTTGGCTTAGGGTCTACAGATGAAACTGAAATTGAAGAAGAAGCTGAAGGAGAAGGAACTGAGAACGAGGATTGATATAGACTATAGACACGATGTGCTAATTTAGATCGAGCAACCAAACCAATAAATCGGACGGCAAGATTGCCGTAATCAGTGAATCACAACGAGGAATACATTTCTTGGTTGCATATAATACTAGAAACATAATCATCCCATTCGAAGATTAAAGGCGGATATCATTCCGGAATTAGCCGGCGAATGGGATGGTTTTTTAACTCTTTAATGTAAAAATCGAGATTTCAGGTGGACAATTCCAACGCAGCTGCAAGAAAGCGGTACCTACACCTCGATTAGTGTAAAGCGACATGCCATTTATCTGATAGAGACCGCTTGGGTATTTTTGACCGTGGGGAGGAAGTAGAGGAGGACCGATAAAAGGTATTTGTATTTGGCCTCCATGGCTATGTCCTGATAGTTGGAGGCCAAACTTTCCAGTAGCTGCGCTGTAATCAGCTAAATCAGGTTCGTGAACCAATAATATTGCGGCTTCATCTTTGGGGATTTGCTGTTGAACCAAGTCTAAACGGTCGAGACCTTCTATGGTGTCATCCACCCCAGCTATATGGAGTGTAGTGTTTCCCCGGTGTAATGTAATTACTTTATTACTTAGATCAATAATGCTTGAGTTATGCAAAACTTCCCGGATAACTCCTGCATCAGTCCAATGATCGTGATTCCCTAATACGGCGACTGATGCATCCCGCGGAGAGAGTTTCATCAAATTTTCGCTAAGGTCTTTGAAAAATCGATGAGGATCGAAGGTGACGAAATCGCCTGTGATTGCAACCAGGTCTGGTTCGAATTCATTCACCAGATCGATAATTCCTGAGAGGCGGGATCTATTTATCCAAGTCCCGATGTGGATGTCGCTAATCTGAACGATACAGTAGCCGTGAAAATGACGATCGAGTTTGGGGAGGTTAATTTCAATTTGATTGACCACAATCGAATTACGATCAAACGATCCATCAGAAATGTGACCATTAATTTTTTTTATAACTGAACCAAAACCTTTGTATATTGTTCTCTTGATTACCGAAAGTTTATTTTCTTGACGACGCATTATTGAGATAAATCACTCCTATTCAAGTTAGTTTTGTGGTCCCGGCTTAGCGAGCACTCGTGCGATAGGATGAAGATCCAGCCACCATTGATGGCTCGGTCGTTCATGAATTTTGTCGATCATACGTGGAAAATCTTCTAAATTATGAAATAGGATATCTTTTCCTTGTAATCCGATGAAGAAACTGTTTCGG
>JACUUU010000115.1 GCA_014859065.1 Anaerolineales bacterium | reverse complement strand
GCTGATCGCGGCGCGGTTTTCCCAGTCTCGGCAGTCTTTTTGGGTCTGCCCCTGGCGGCCCTGGTCGTCTTTGTACCCTCATTAGTGGATTTAGCCTTACCAGCTGATCGCGGCGCGGTTTTCCCAGCCTCGGCAGATTTTTTGGGTCTGCCCCTGGCTGCCTTGGTCGCCGTCGTACTTCCCTTAGCGGACTTAGCTTTGCCAGTCGCCCGCGGTACTGCTTTCCCGGTCTCGGCAGTCTTCTTGGGTCTGCCCCTGGTTGCCCTGGTCGTCTTTGTACTCTCCTTAGCGGACTTAGTTTTACCAGCTGATCGCGGCGCGGTTTTCCCAGCCTCGGCAGTCTTTTTGGGTCTGCCCCTGGCGGCCCTGGTCGTCTCTGTACTCTCCTTAGCGGATTTAGCCTTACCAGCTGATCGCGGCGCGGTTTTCCCAGTCTCGGCAGTCTTTTTGGGTCTGCCCCTGGTTGCCCTGGTCGTCTTTGTGCTCTCCTTGGTTGATCTGGTCGTTTTCTTCGCTTTACCTTCGGATTCTGGGGATGATTTCCCGCCGGTAGTTTTTTTCGTGGCGCGGGTGCTGGTTCGCTGAGGTCGCTTCTCCGTCCCATCCTGAACGACACTGACATCCAGGTCGAGCTGCTTGCCAACCTCCACCAGAGACTCTATCCAATCACCTGTTTTCACCGCGATCACCTTCCTACCACGTGCCGCCCTTCCCATCTCAGGCGCCCCATCAAACCGGATCGCTTTAGCAGCTGCGTTCGTCAGGTGCAGGATGATCTTATCAGTCGCCTTCCCTTTTGCTGCCCCAACCAGCTGCACACCTGTTGAGAGCTTTCCGGCAATAACCCCTCGACCGTAACGTCCCTGCAGTGGAAATTGACTGACCGCGACTCGTTTGGCGCTGCCATCCGAGGCTAACAGCAGCACATGGCCTCTGGCGGGCATGGTCATAACCCCTACGACAGCATCACTTTTCTTCAGCTTGATGCCGGCAACACCGGCCGCTACCAAGCCCATTGGTCTTACCTGGTCTTGAGCGAAGCGGATCGCCATACCAGCGGCTGTCACCAAGAGCACATCCTCCTTCCCACTCGTCACCATCACCCATCCCAGGCTGTCACCCGCATTCACGCGCATCAAAGTAAAGGTGTGTGCCGACGGTCCGGGAAGTTCTCCAATTGCGGATCGCTTTACCATCCCCCCACGTGTGACAGATAATACATAAAAGCCCTGTTTGCGGTCATCTCTAGACGGCAGCGCGAAGGCAGCAGCCAGATTATCATCCGCCGTTAGAGGACTGACTTTCCAATAATCCACGCCCTGCGCTGTTGAACTGCCCTCTGGCACCAAATGTACCGGTAGCGCGGCTGCTTCCCCATTTTCAGCAACCAGGTATAAAGTATCGCGAGTGTTCGCCCGCACCAACATAACCGGGGCTTCCCTGCCGCTCATCCTTGGCAGTTTATCCTCTGAAGTCCTGGCGAGCACCCCGTCTTTTGAGATCAGAATATAACCGGCCTTGTCCTCAACGAAATCCTGCGCAGAAAGCACTGCGACCTTAGTCTCACCAGCACCTACGCGCACGATTTGGGTCCGGCGAACATCTCCGAAGGTTTCTTTAACGGTTAAGAGTTCATCAGCTACAACCGTTCGCATTTTCTTAGGCGAACGCAGCAAACCCTCAAGGTATTTGATCGTCGCTAAGGCTTCCTTGTATTCCTGCTCAATTTTCTTACGCTCCAGCGCAGCTAAGCGACGTAACTGCATATCCAAAATTGCCTGCGCCTGAACCTCGGTCAGCTTATAACGCCTCATTAACCGTTTTTTGGCTGTCTCTGCATCCGCTGCTTTACGGATCAAGGCGATCACCTCATCCAGGTTCTTCAATGCCACTCTCAGGCCATCCAAAATGTGAGCTCGATGGCGGGCCCGCTCAAGCTCGTACTCACTCCTCCGCTTAACCACCTCCAGCCGGTGCTCCAGGTATACCCGCAGAGCTTGCTTCAATCCCAACATGCGCGGCTCACCCTCAACCAGCGCCAGGATGATGATGCTGAAAGTGTTGCGCATGGGCGTGCTCTTATACAGGTCCTGCAGCACCTTCTCGGGTTTGCCAGTTTTGGTCAGCTCGATCACGATGCGCATCCCCTGGCGATCAGATTCATCCCGCAGATCTGCAATCCCCTCGATTTTCTCCTCCCTCACCAGGTTGGCAATGCGTTCGATCAAGCCAGCTTTGTTGGTCATATAAGGTAGTTCGGTCACGATGATACGGCTGCGCCCGCGGGTCATCTCTTCAACCATGGCGCGCGCCTGCACAGTCACCCGCCCCCTTCCGGTCGCATAGGCGCTGGAGAGCGAATCTTCGCCGTCGTCTTGCAGGATGACTCCGCCGGTTGGAAAATCGGGTCCCAGCACGAACTGCATCAAGTCATCAACGGGGATATCATCCATCTTGTTCCAGTTCTCCAAAAGATGCACCAGCGCGTCCACAACCTCTCGCAAGTTGTGCGGAGGGATGCTGGTCGCCATACCAACTGCGATACCCGTCGCCCCATTAATCAGCATATTAGGCAGTGCGGATGGCAGCACTTCTGGCTCCTGCAGAGTACCATCGAAGTTTTCTAAGAAGTTGACCGTATTTTTCTGGATGTCCGCCAGCATATACCCCGCCATGGGCGCCAGGCGCGCTTCGGTATACCGCATCGCGGCAGGTGGGTCCCCGTCCACGCTCCCAAAGTTGCCCTGCCCGTCTACGGGCGTGTAGCGCATCGAGAATTCTTGCGCCATGCGCGCCATTGCCTCATAAACAGCTGCATCCCCATGCGGGTGGTACTTACCCAGGACCTCCCCCACAATCCTGGCGGATTTCTTATAGCCGCTGTCTGGCCTCAACCCCATGTCATGCATGGCGTACAAGATACGGCGGTGAACCGGTTTTAAACCGTCGCGCGCGTCAGGTAAAGCCCGCGCTACGATCACGCTCATTGCGTAATCCAGGTATGCTTGCTGCATCTCGTTATCGATATCGATTTTCCGAACCAGCCCGATCTCCATTAACTTTCTCCGTAATGAAAACATTGATTCTAGAAATTATGTGCTGAAATTCCCATCCAATATTAAGACCAAACTCCTCAAACGTCAACCCACATGCAACCCGAGAACCTTGCATTCGGATATTTATGATTATGCTCTCTAAAAACATTGGCGGATTATTAATAAGATAATATTTGTCGTATTTTGGGTTATAATTTCTGACCAGACAATGTTGTCCCTTACCGCAATCAACCTCCCTGCTCAGCTGGAAGCCAATTTACCCATAATTGGCAAACTAGAAGTTTGTTAGATAACAACATTTTCCTACAAGGAGGTGATCGCAGATAATCAATTATTGAATGAAGCCTATTTACTCACTTGATTTATAACCTCTCACTCGCTAAAGGAGAAAAAATGAGCGCTAAACGTATCTTAATTTTGACTATGATGGTTGCTTTACTGGTGCTGGGAGCCAGCACGGCATTTGCTAATGAGAACAGGAATTTCAGGGCTAATCTAAGCGGAGCCGAGGAAGTTGCCGATCCGCCGGTTGAAACGCTGGCGCGAGGGCAAGCAATATTTCAGCTCAGCAAAGATGGCACAGAACTATCCTATAAATTGATCGTTGCCAATATTGAGAATGTCACGATGGCGCATATTCACCTGGCACCTGCAGGAGTAAACGGGCCGGTTGTCGCCTGGTTGTACCCATCTGGTCCACCCCCTCAGTTAATCGAGGGTAGATTCAGTGGTGTTCTGGCTGAAGGTGTGATCACCGCAGATAATTTAGTCGGACCTTTAGATGGCGCAACAATGGAGGATCTAATTGACGAAATCAGGGGAGGAAACACCTATGTGAACGTCCACACCTCCCAATATCCAGCCGGAGAGGTGCGCGGACAGATCCGCTAAGTCAGACCGGTGTCTGGTGAATGCTGCCACCCAAGCCGGGGCGGATTGGATTTATCCTGTTGGAGTTGTTTAAACTGATTTGTTTAAAATAACAAACCCCTCGCCAACCTTGAGGGGGTTTGTGTGTGGGCGGTATAGGACTCGAACCTACGACCTTTGCGATGTCAACGCAACGCTCTAACCAACTGAGCTAACCGCCCTTGCAACCAGAATTATACCTTTCCCCGACTGATAACGCAAGATTCTCTCACATTTTCACTTTTATGCTAGGGTGGTACGCTTAGACGCATGCAGCTGGTCTAAGAATTCGATTAATCCATCGGCGACTTGTTCGGGTTTCTCTAGCATCACCATATGGCCGGCTTCCGGGATGGTCTTGAGGTGTGATGCGGAGAGATTATTCCTCAGGTATTGGGAAAACCTTATGGGGGTCATACAATCATCTTCCCCGCAGATAATAAGGCTTGGCTGTTTTATTTCTGGGATGCGCTCGATTATATCGAAGGAATCGCAGGTTACAAAATCATTGTGCAGCACGATCGGGCGATTCTCCAACATCCTTTTTGTAGCCAGTTCGACCAATCGCTGTGGTGTATTAGATGAGAAGGACCAGGATACGACCATATCTACTGCTCGATGGAAAGTAGTCTCACTGGAAGTATCCTGAATAAGATCAGGATGGACTCTCAACCGCGCTCCACTGCCGATCAATCCAAGACCCACTACTTGTTGTGGATGCGTCAGCGCTAACTGCAGGGCAATCGCGCTGCCCATCGAATGACCAACGAAAACCGCTCGACCCAAACCGAGTTCCTCAAACCAGGCGATCACTAAACGCGCATATGCAGCGATCGACTGTTGGCTGAGGCCGCCTGATTTTCCGTGCCCTGGTAGGTCAAGCGCAAATACGCGATACCCCGGCAGCCGGCGAACATATGGTGGCCAATTCAAATGCGTACCACCAGCCCCGTGAATTAAGACCACCGGAAATTTCGCCCCATCCCCGCCCATGTGAAGTGAATAATAGATTTCAGCTTTGTAAGGCATTCTTCTCCAAATAATTGCGCAGCAAACCTGTTCCGAGCCCAATCAACAAACCACTGATACCAAAATATGGGCTTAACCAGATCACTGTGTAGATTTGTTCAGGGGTAAAATCTGGCAGCGTGTGCCCGTGCAAACCGGTTTTTACAGCCATCAAACCAACAGCCACTGGACTGATCCCGAATCCACAGAGCAAACCTATGAGTGCTTGGTAGGCTATGGATATTTTACCTTTATTCGCCAGTCTTATTAGTATCCGCACTCCGATCCATGCACAAATCGCAGTTGCCAACAGCACGACAGCGCGCACATCGATATCTTCGAAAGGAAGCCAAATAAAGAAGGTTGCAGCAATAAGCATTGCTGCAATTCGCATCCTGTGGATATGACTTCTACGATGCGAATAACCAGGCATCCGGCTGTAATCCTGCATCCCCATCGGGTTTCAAAGGGATGCGGGCTTTAATTAATGTGCCCTTTCCTAATCTTGATTCAATCTCCAATTTTCCCTGGAACAGTTCTACCAATGCACGCATATTCAAAAGACCAAAGTGAGCCCTGTTGCGATCTACACTCTGCTGTGCTGCCGGATCAAAACTGATACCGTCATCTTCAATTTCCAACAATACGGTGTATTCATCGGCTTTTATCACCCGCAGCCAGATATTTTTAGCTTCAGCGTGCAAGCGTGCATTATCGACCGCTTCCATAGCGATATCAAAAATCAACGCCTGGGCATCCATGGAAATATCAGCAATGCTGTCCGGTTCTATCGTCAGGCTGACTTTTTGATTGAAAGTTGCTAACATCTTCTCTGCCAGATCGCTTAGCGCAGCTTCCAAACCCTGAGTCTCCAAAACCCCAGGATGCAGCGCGAATAAAGAGTGACGCATCTCCTTGGTTGTTCGCCGGGCAAGCTCTTCAATTTTATCCAATTCTTCACTCAACTCCGCGGATGGCTGCTGTAATAACCTGCGGATGATGTTCATCCGCATCGCCAAAGCCGCTACAGCTTGAGTGGGACCATCGTGTAATTGGCGCGCCAACTTCTTCCGCCATCGTTGGCTTATACCCAGCAGGCGTTGCTGGTCAAATTTCATCTTTTGAGGTGCATAAAAATGCTCCACTATTGATTTCGCCTGATAACCGATATAGGATAGGATTTGGCGGCGGTCTGGGGTGAAAAATTCAACCTGTGGGTGTGCGAAGAATAAAAGGGCTCGTGGGTTGGCTTGTTGACTCGCTGGAACACAATAAAATGAGCGACATGCGGAGAGCGAGCCAATCCCTTCAATCAGAACATCTTTTTGACCATCCTTTAATAAGCGTGGCTGCCCTTCATTGATTACATGTTCGATAAAAGAACCATTAACCGGCAGCACAATTTTTTTCTCTTCAGCAGAGAGATTTCGAGCCACGACAATGGTTATCTTTGATTCGCCATCGCCAGCAGGTAAAACCAGCAGTAGCGCAGCAATCAGGTCATCACTCAGCGCCCCTGGGATTCTCAAAGCAGCCCCGCTTATCTCCAGCAGCTTCTCTTGCGCGCTTAGGTTCTGCTTGTCTAGATTTTTTTCAAAAGCTGTCTCAAGGAAAGTTTTTACCCACTCAGTTTCGTTGAACTTTGCGTGCCTATCTTCAGACTCAAATTCCTTTTGAGGTTTTTCGGAGGAATTAATCATCCCGAGGTGACCATTCGAGAAGGTTTATAAATTACGGAGATTCCCATGAGGTATTATCGGTTTCCATATTATCCTACCCTACAAGTTGCAAAACAGCAAGCCAGGACTGAAGGTACGCCTGCAGATCAATCGATCAACCGGCGTATGATTGGGATTGCTTTACGGACAGCTATTGATCGATGGCTAATCTGGTTCTTTTTATCCATCAACAACTCAGCCATTGTCTGACCCAGCTCAGGAAATAAAAATATCGGATCATAACCAAATCCATGAGTCCCCCGCTCCTCTGCTATAATCTCCCCCTCGCAGAAGCCTTGTGTAAAATATAATTTGCCTTCCGGCTCAGCAACTGCCACCGTACAATGAAACCTTGCTTTCCATGGCTGGGAGTATCCTTTCAACTGCTCTAGGAGGTATTCCCTGCGATCCGCATCAGAAGCTCCCGGCTTAGGGTTAAAACGTGCCGAGAATATACCTGGTGCATTATCTAGTGCTTCAACTTCCAACCCTGAATCATCTGCCAGGGTTACCAGCCCGGTTATGTGTGCAAATGTGCGCGCTTTTATGGCTGCATTATCAGCATAGGAGCTGCCCACTTCTGGGACATCCATACTGAGATCCAAATCAATGGGTGTGACGAGTTCCAGTTTGAGGCCTTTAAGCAAGTCCTTGAATTCCTTTAATTTTCCCTGATTATAGCTAGCCAGGCATATTTTCGGCATAATCCGCTCCATTACGATTGCACTCTCCAGGTTAAACAAATATTTCCATATAGAATGGTGGACATAGGTGAGAGTATATCAAACAAGTAAGCCTGAATATGGAAGCGAATAATTTGATGGCAAGTTAAATGAATTAATATTATGTATATAAATGTCGCCCTCGCTTGACTAGTGCCATCAATATTGATATAATCATCACAATCTTATATATCGAGATAAAACCTCCCGTGAACGAGAACATGCACGCATTCCGGCTTCAAGTCGGTTTCTTGATCCATCAAACTGTTGGTTACCGCCGGGAGTTTCTTTTTGAATTTGATGCCCTTCACATAGAACCTGATCTGGACCTCAGCAACATCAGAGGTTCAGCTCAAATTACCCGTACCCCTCAAGGCTTGTTGGTTCAAATGAAAATGGAAGCCACCTCCAAAGGTGAATGTGTCCGCTGTCTTGATGAGATCTCGCAACCTTTAGAAATAGATTTTACCGAACTATATGCTTTTTCGCCACGTTCGGTAACCGATTCAGGATTGATTTTAGCGGAGAATGGTCAGATCGACCTTTCTCCTCTGGTACGCGAATACATGCTCCTGGAAATTCCTCTCAATCCAATTTGTAAAGCTGAGTGTAAGGGTCTTTGTCCCATATGCGGAGAAAACCTGAACGAATCATCCCACGACCACGATGACGATATAATCGATCCCCGCCTGGCGGGATTAAAAAAGTTGCTCGAAACAGACTAAACCGTCCTTATCCATAAGTGATGATTTATTGAATGCATCCAGACTAACCAGGAGGGTCAATGATGGCATTCTTAGAACAAACCACCTTGTTCAACGAGGTAATTGATCTGTTGATGCACAAATATGAGAGCGACGGTTATCTCACCATTGACGATATCAACGAGTTTTCAAACTGGATAGATGACGAGCAATTGAACAAATTATTGATGGTTTTAATGCAGAATGGTGTGGAGATTTTCTCGGAAAACGATGATGAGGTGGGGGAAGAAAATACCTCTAAAGAAGCATTTACTACCCTTTCTTCCGACTATGACTCAGCAAATCTAGAAAATATCAGCATCGAAGATCCTGTGCAGTTATACTTCAATGAAGTAGCCCAGGTAGCATTGCTGACTCACGAAGAAGAAGTAGCCCTTTCAAAACGCATAGAAAGATCACAAAATGCGCGCCTGCAAATTTTTAAACTCCAGGATCAATGCTCACTTGATGAACAGCAGAAGCTTGAAGAAATAGTCCATGATGGGGAACTCGCCCGTGAACATCTGATCAGAGCCAACACCCGCTTGGTTGTAAGTATTGCAAAAAGATATATTGGTCGTGGTTTACCCTTTATTGATTTAATCCAGGAGGGAAACCTTGGCTTAATCAGAGCTGTAGGAAAATTTGAATATCAACGTGGTTTCCGTTTCTCAACATACGCCACCTGGTGGATTCGCCAATCGATTACGCGGGCTGTATGCGACCAAGGACGAACTATCCGCGTTCCGGTGCACATAACCGATCGAATTCGTAAAATGTACCGTATCTCCCAGGAGCTGGAACAAAGACAGGGATGTCCACCAACCAGCGAACAAATTGCGGCCGAGATGGGCATAGAGCATAAGAAGGTCCAATGGATGATGCGTGTCTCCTGGATACCCCTTTCACTGGAATCTCCATTTGGCGATGATGAAGAGTCTGAATTGGGCCACTTCGTTGAAGACGAGAACACCCCCACACCCCTTCAAGCTGTTACTCAACGGATGTTAAAGGAATGCTTGGATAAAGTACTTGCCACTTTATCACCTCGAGAAGCACGCATCATTTGTCTGCGCTATGGCTTAAATGGAAACCAACCCAATACATTGGAGGAGGTAGGAAGAAAGTTTGGGTTGACTCGCGAGCGCATTCGCCAGATAGAACTAAAGGCATTGTGTCAATTGCGCCATCCCCATCACGCTCACCTGCTTCAGGACTACCTCTAACCAAAGCCTCACAATAATGAAATATCATCTCTCATTATGACCCTCTCCTGATCTTAATGTTTGTGTCGTTCAAATATCTATATTTGTTTCCAGAATAGACTTACTGTCAATATTAATTGTGCCTAGGGGTAAATTCGGCAATAATCCAAATATATGACATCTGTCATATTTTCATGTGTCATATTTTCATGTGTCATTTATCACTTGTATAACATTATTTAATTCTTTACGCTGTTATCGTTACCGGTAACGATAACATCCTCTCCTGGTCGTTGTGAATTTATCAGCATCCCTATTATTGGTAGATTAATGAAGGTGCTTCTCGTACTTCTATCAGCAAAGGAGGTGATCAAATTCGCATGAAATCCCACTTGCGTTCATTTAATTTTAACATTGTTGCAAGGAAATCCTTTCTTGCGGATTCCTAATTGAGTATTTAATCAAATACTCAGCCCTGTTTTAAGAGGAGAATAATCATGAATAAGTCTAAGCTTAACCGTCGGGATTTTTTGCGGATTTGGGCTTTATCCACCGCCGGAGCTGCGCTTGCATCCTGTCAATCTACCACCCCTACACCTGAGGAAGGTGAGCCGGTTGCTCCAGCAGAAAAAATTCCCCTTACTTTCTGGAACATGCCTTTCGTTACCCAAGAAGTCTCCCCCCAATATGTCGCTGAATGGGAAAGAGATGTTGTAGCTGCTCTTCCAAACATTGTCGTGGACAAATTTTATGGCCCTGGCAAGTATGCAGATCAACGTGATAAATTCCTGCTTCAAGCCACCACTGGCGTTCCAGACGTTATCGAGGGGTTGCTGGAAGACACCGCAATTTACGTAGAAAAAGGACTCATCGCTCCTCTGGACGACCGCTTCTCCGCCTGGGCAGATAGTGCCCAATTTGTTGAGAGTACTCTAACTCCTCTACGTATCGACGGCAAATTATGGGGGATCCCTTACAATACAAACGCACGTGCTA
>JACUUU010000456.1 GCA_014859065.1 Anaerolineales bacterium | reverse complement strand
CGTCTGACCACAATATTGCGTTCCGCCTAACCCAGTAAGCACCGGCAGCCTTCATCTGGTCTAAGCCGCGCTCCTCTGTGATGGCATGCATTTCGATACCAAATATTGGATTATCCAATGGCTTAATTGTTACCGGTTGGCGATCTGGTTCGCTATCTATTAATATTTCCTGATTTTTGTCTGGTTCCGGCTCACCTTCAGTTATTGAACTTACTCCATCATCAGAACAAGATGCTATTATCAAACCAAATATGCCTGCTAAGAGAAAGATCGATATAACTCGATTGAAAAATACACTCAACATAATTATTCCATCCGGAACCTTCGAATTAATGAGTTTCAGTAATAAAGTTACTACAAACTATGGGGAATTATTTGTGTTTGTCCTCTATCTGATTAATAAAAGGCAATTATAACCTTAGAAATTTGAGAGTAACTGGCACCTATGTTGAACGAATCACCTCGCAGATTTTCCCATAATATGCCATCTTTTTCAAATCAAATTCATCTCTCTAGAGCACTTGTCAATACGATGACAAGAAATTGCCTGTTGATCGGTCAATTTTTATAAGTGGTCAATATCCTTTGAAAAATGTAATTTATTGTTCACTTAATTCGATTAAACCGGTAATTGTCCTAAAAATTAAATGTATTAGCCTGAGCTGGTGAACCTCAATCGTTGTTTTAGAATTCGCCAAAAAAACAATGGATTACCAATAAGGTAACGCTTCCACAACCTCCTAGGTTCAATAAGGAACCTACCCAACCACTCCAAACCATTGTCTGTCATCCATTGGGGTGCCCGAGGCACTTCACCTGAGACATATTCAAATACTGCTCCCCCAGTCATTATAACTTTTGCGTGAATATCGTCCCAATTGTCATAAATCCATTTTTCTTGAATCGGCATACCAAAACCGACAATTAATATATCGGGTGCAGCAGCATAGATCTCCTGAATTACAGCATTATTTTCAGAACTACCGGGGGTTTTATCAAAAAAGCCATGAGATTTTCCAACAATTCTTAGATCAGGGTTTCTCGCTTTTAGTTTATGAGCTGCTTTTTCCGCAACTCCAATTCGCCCACCTAACAAATAGATAGAATAATCACGCTCACTACATAGCTTAGCCAGATCCCAGGCAAAATCAGCCCAAGTCATTCGTTCAGGGAGCTCGTATCCTAGCATACGGGCACCTAATCGCAATCCTTCCCCATCTATCCTGACCACGTCAGCCTGATTAAATAAGGTTTTAAGCCATTCGTTCTTATAACATAAATTGAATGATTGAATATTTCCCGAGAGGATTAATGCCTTTCGCCCACTTTCAATATTTGCTCCAATAACATTTAATACTTGATATTGGTTATAAGCACAAAACTTTATGTCTAATATATTTATGGGTTTTTCTGATCTCATTATATTGGTGTCGAATTAAATTTGGAACATGCATCCCATTTATCGATTTTTACATCAGAATTGGACTGTAAATAATAACAAGATAATCACGTATTTTTTTCAATTGAATTCTGCGCTTTCATTAAGATTTTATACCGATTGTTTCGATTTATCTTGTACTCAACTTTAATAAAATTGCAGATCAAGTAAACCACCAAATTACCAAAAACTTCCAAATATTGAATCCCATTTGACCGGCGAAAATCTTCCCCAGCCAGCTTCAGGTGTTAGGGTAAGCTCGCCAAACACAATCCTTTCATCATTGACACAATATAGATCTACTCTAATGAAATCGA
>JACUUU010000455.1 GCA_014859065.1 Anaerolineales bacterium | reverse complement strand
TTTCCACGATTAGAAAGCCTGGAAGTATCGATCTGTTGATATAAAGAATACATCGTATCCAGATCGGTCTGATTGAACATGACCGGTAAATAAGCTCTCTTCTCCATCCCAATTCCATGTTCACCGGTGATCGAACCTCCAAGCCTAACACACAACTCCAATATCTCTGCAGCCAGAGCTTTTGCCCTTTCAAGAGCTCCTGGTTGGCGACCGTCAAACAAGATCAAAGGATGTAAATTACCATCTCCGGCATGAAAAACGTTGGCTACCCGAACTCCATATTCTTTGCTCAAGCGTTGAATCTCTGCCAGTGCCTCTCCCAACCTTCCACGCGGTACAACCCCATCCTGGACTAGATAATCAGGACTGAGTCGTCCGACAGCCGAAAAAGCGCTCTTGCGACCCTTCCAGATGTGCATGCGGTCAGCCTCATCTTTAGCTATGCGGATTTCATAAGGCGCGGAGGCTTGGATAATTTCCATTAAAGCTTTGAACTCATGTTCCACTACTTCAGCCTCCCCATCTAACTCTACAATCAGCAAACCTTCAGCATCAGGGGGATATCCTGCCTGCACTGCCGCTTCCGCTGCCTGGATTGCCAGATTGTCCATAATTTCGATTGCACCAGGAAGTAATCCAGCCGCAACTATATGGCTGACTGTATTTCCCGCCGCTTCCAGGGAACGATAGGCTGCTAGAACGGTTTTAAATTTTTCGGGTTTGGGCAGCAATCTCAAGGTAACCTCGAGTGCGATTCCAAATAAGCCCTCCGAGCCAACAAATAACCCGACCAGGTCAGGCCCGGTATTCTCAAGACTCTCATTTCCCAACTCTACTACCTCCCCATCTGGCAGTACCACTTTGATGCCCAAGATATGATTGCTGGTCATACCATATTTCAGACAGTGAGCGCCGCCAGCATTGAACGCCAGGTTTCCACCAATAGTGGCTATTAGTTGGGATGATGGGTCTGGAGCGTAATACAAATGGTAAGGTGCTGCAGCCTGACTGACAGACAGGTTGACAATTCCCGCTTCAACGACAGCAAACCTGCCTTCGGGGTCCAGTCTGATCAAACGGTTTAGCCGGTTGAGTGCAATAACTATCCCATCAGGCACAGGCAGAGATCCACCCGAGAGGCTTGTACCGCTACCACGAGCTACAAAAGGTACACCCCAAAGGTGACACAATCGGACAGTCTCGATAACTTCATCTTGAGTTTCTGCCAGGACAACTGCTCGTGGCCGAGCCTGGTATGAAGTCAGGGCGTCGCTCTCAAAGGGAACTACCTGAGCGGGTGAGGTGAGTAACCGGTCAGGTGGATAAATTGCCCTGAGATCGTTTAACAATGATTGGAAATCCATTCGAACTATAATGGGAATATCCTTGATGTCGCAAGGGTTGGTATCACGGACAATTATATGCGAAATAATTTGTTGAGTCCACCTACTCCAAACAACTCAAAATTTCAAATCAGCTGCCACACTCCGTTCTTCTCCTGCATCAGTGAAAATATGGTCGTCTGCTCCTTTAGCCATTGGAGATTCTGGTCCATTTATGATCGCCAAAGTGAGTGCTTTTTGCCTTCTAGTGTCCTTAAGAAGGTCAAAATATCTGGCGACTGTCCAGATTGAGATAACCCAACCACAAGACTGTCTGTGAGATCTGGTGCTTTCCTGGAGAGAGTAGTGAGCGATAGCATGGCTAATCCTACCGGAGCCCTGTTTACCACACCGAAGAGATACTTAGCATAGA
>JACUUU010000454.1 GCA_014859065.1 Anaerolineales bacterium | reverse complement strand
TACAAAGCGCTGAGGAACCGGTCTGCAAATATGGATGTCTTGATTGCAATGGGTACATCAGCAGCTTATTTCTATTCGCTCCCCATAGTCTTGGGGTTGATCCCCGGGCATGTCTATTTCGAGACTGCTGCAGTAATCATCACTTTGGTAAAGATAGGGAAATTCCTGGAAGCCCGCGCACGAGGCCAAACCAGTGAAGCTATTCGCAAGTTGATGGGTTTACGAGCTAAAACTGCCAGGGTTATCCGGAATGGTGAAGAAATGGATATCCCCACCGAAGATGTGATTGTTGGTGATTTGGTGATTGTGCGTCCTGGTGAAAAGATTCCAGTTGATGGTGTTGTGGTTGAGGGACATTCAACAATCGACGAATCCATGCTCACTGGTGAATCCTTACCTGTGGAGAAAGAGCCTGGTGCTCAAATTTTTGGAGCCACATTAAACAAGCTAGGGTTACTAAAATTCGAGGCTACCAAGGTTGGTAAAGAGACTGCTTTAGCCCAGATTATTCACCTCGTAGAAGAAGCTCAAGGGAGTAAAGCTCCAATTCAGAAAATGGTAGATCAGGTATCTGCGATATTTGTACCAGTGGTCGTGACAATCGCTTTTTTGACATTTCTGGTGTGGTATTTTATTATGCCAGCTCCGATTGCTGCAGATATGGACGCTTTTACTAGAGCTTTGATAAATATGGTGGCAGTGCTTGTAATTGCCTGTCCCTGTGCTATGGGGCTAGCAACTCCCACAGCTGTCATGGTAGGTACCGGAAAGGGGGCAGAGAATGGTATTTTGTTCAAGTCAAACGAGGCATTGGAGCGGGCAGGTAGAATTACAACGGTTGTTTTAGATAAGACTGGCACAATAACCCGAGGACAGCCAATGGTCACAGATATCATATCTGCTACAGATGCTGAACCATTAGAAATCAATACCTCTGCTAATATAAGCTCTGAGATTGGATTTGCGAGCAAACTTCGAGAGAGTAGAGCAGGAGAGGATATTACGGATATATCCATGAGGTTCGATCAGGGAGAGTCTGAAATCCTGCGTTTAGCAGCATCGGTAGAAAAAGGAAGTGAACACCCACTTGGGGAAGCAATACTGGCTGAAGCTGGCAACCGTGGACTGGTCTTGAGTGATCCGCAAAATTTCCGCGCAGAAGTTGGGCATGGTGTAGAAGCGCAGGTGGAAGGATTAACCGTTCAAGTTGGAAATCTGCGGATGATGTCTGTCCATAATGTCAATTTAAATGGACTAAAATCACAAGTGGAAAAATTACAGGCTGAAGCCAAATCTGCAATGCTGGTGGCAGTTGATGGTATCGTCCGGGGAGTGATTGGCGTGGCAGATACAGTGAAAGATGGATCTGTCGAATCAATATCTGCCCTTAAACACATGGGGTTGGAAGTTGTGATGATAAGCGGTGATAATCGACAAACGGCTGAATCGATCGCTGCTCAAGTTGGCATTGAGAAGGTGTTAGCTGATGTATTACCAGGAGACAAATCCTCTGAAGTAAAGATGTTGCAAGAAAGTGGAAAAGTAGTTGCTATGGTAGGGGATGGGATAAACGATGCACCTGCTTTAGCTCAAGCTGATGTTGGGATAGCCATCGGAACAGGCACTGATGTTGCGATGGCAGCTGCACCGATTACATTAATAAGTGGGGACCTGCGTGGTGTTCCGCGGTCTATTTCATTATCCCGTAAAACTTTGCGAACGATCAAACAAAACCTATTCTGGGCATTTTTCTATAATACAATG
>JACUUU010000453.1 GCA_014859065.1 Anaerolineales bacterium | reverse complement strand
TTCTCTTTATAGAATAATCCAGATCACAACAAAAACCGTTATCCGAAAGGCGCAATCAGTAAGAAACCCCTACTAATAAAACACACCAATAAAACACACACTTGACAAGAGCCATTTTTTGCAGATAATACCGTTAACATTCAACCTACAAAAGCTGTGACAGAGGAAAGTAGACAGGTGGTTGTCCTACAAAGGGGATAACTGCTGATCCGACAGGGAAGCGTGGGCACAGACTGAAACCTCCGCCCGGGAAAAACTGTTGAAGTTCCCTCTCGAGCTGCCCAGGTGAACAGTCAATCGATTGACTAAGTAGTTTGGGCCGTTGCCTCAACGTTAACCGAGCGGCCAATCGTTCTACATTCGTGTATAAATCATACTTCGAATTGTAAGCTGTAGGCCAAAAAGAGGGCTGAAATAAGCAGCCAAAAAGGGTGGTACCACGGGAGAATATCTCGTCCCTTTCAAGGACGGGATTTTTTTGTTCTGGTCAGGAGCAGCCCGACTTCTTACCAGTAAAACAGACCAATAGGATTAAGATCTTTTACTTCACGATTGGAGGTATCCATGCTTCCTCAATTAGACCAGATCGAAGAGACCGCTTTATCCGCTCTCCAAAATGTTAAGGATGAAGAGTCGCTGGAGAAATGGCGGGTTGTTTATCTAGGTCGCAGCTCAAAACTCATGCAGGTGTTTGACAGTTTGGGTCAGATGCCTAAAGAAGAACGCCCTGCTATCGGCCGGCGAGCCAACCAGATTCGGCAAGCCCTGGAAGCGGAGATGATAAATAGAGGCGAGACTTTGCGCCAGGAGGCTTTGAAGAAATCTCTCGAAACTGAACGGTTAGATGTCTCTCTCCCGGGTCGCCCAATTGCCCTTGGTCGCCTGCATCCCATCACTCGCACACTGCGTGAGATCTACAAGGTCTTCGCTGATATGGGTTTTCAGGTTTACCTCTCCAGAGATGTCGAAACTGACGAGATGAACTTTCAACTGCTCAATTTTCCTCTTCATCATCCAGCGCGCGAGATGCAGGACTCCTACTATATAGCCAGTGATGAGGATAGTGAAAATCCGCTGCTGCTTAGAACACATACCTCGCCTGGGCAAATTCGAGCTATGCGTGAGTTTTCATCTCAGCATCCAGACAACCCACCCCCGGTCAGGATCATTCTTCCAGGTATGTGCTACCGTTATGAACAAATTAGCGCGAGATATGAAATCCAATTTACTCAGGTAGAAGGGTTAGCCGTTGGTAATAACATCACATTCAGCGATCTAAAAGGCACTTTAAGCGATTTCGCAAGAAGGCTTTTCGGGCAGCAAGTCCGCGCCCGATTTCGAGCGTCACACTTTCCTTTTACCGAACCCAGCGCAGAGATGGATATTGAGTGTTTTGTGTGTGCTGGCAGGGGTTGCGCAGTCTGTAAGCGCACTGGTTGGTTGGAAATCCTTGGGTGCGGAATGGTCCATCCCACGGTACTATCGAATGGAGGATATGACCCGAACAAGTACGTCGGCTTTGCCTTCGGTATAGGTCCCGAACGGGTTACCATGCTGCGTTACCGCATCGACGATATCCGCTATTTCTGGACGAACGATATCAGGTTCTTGGAGCAATTCTGATTTCAAATCAGGTATGCAGCAACCAATTTATATGATTCAAAAGTTCACCAATGATAAATTCGGAGTGATCCCATGAAAATCCCGCTATCCTGGCTCAAAGATTACGTAACAATCAACCTTCCCCTGGAAGAGCTCGCTCGC
>JACUUU010000114.1 GCA_014859065.1 Anaerolineales bacterium | reverse complement strand
TGGCGTATGACATTTTCCCTCCCGATCAAATAAATCATCTGTTAGAAGAAAACAGATGGGCAAACTCGGACTAGTACCAAACCAGGCGCTCTAAAATCTGCTCTCCAAAGCGCTCCATGCGCCAGGGGACTTCATTTAATATTTGTCCCAATTCAGCTTTGTTTTTGGGGTTATGGGTGGCGATGGCAAAAAGCAAATCACGGGGAAGCACAACATCGGAGCTGACCCCCATCTCATGGGCAGCGTGTTTACGCCACTGCCTCAACACTTCCAATCGGGTGATGAACTGGTCATTGGGGCGGGGTGATCGCGGCGGGTAGAGGGGTTCAGAGCGTAAACCCAGGTCGACAGCTCTCAATAAGGCTCTTCCATGGCGTTGAACCTGGCGAGGGGTCATACCCGGCAGACGGCGCAGTTCTTCCAAATCAGCAGGCGCAGCTGCCGCAATCGCCAACAGGGTGCGGTCATTGATCACCTTGAACAAAGGCCGGTTCATCGACTTTGCCATCTGGTCGCGATAGAGGCACAGTTCTTTGAGCACGGCAGCTTGCTGGGCAGTCAAATCATATGCACCGCCGATGCGCCAACAGGCATCGACGCCGTTGGTATGATTGCGCCCGTTCACATTGCGCAGGCGTTTGAAATCCTCCTCAGCCAGCACCCAGCGTCCGGCAGCTTTTAATTCAGTTTCCAAGTGGTGGCGTAGAGGGATCAGAAAATGGGTGTCCAGTTGAGCATAAGCCAGCAGATTATCAGGCAAAGGCCTTTTGCCCCAGTTAGCCTGCTGATGGCGCTTATCCATTTCCACGTCAAAATGCTCTTTCAACAAGGCGCCAAGGCCGAGTTCACCCCAGCCCAAGATGCGAGCTGCCAGCATTGTGTCGAAAAGGTTCTCGAAAGTGAAGCCAAAATCGCGCTTCAAACATATCAGGTCATATTCGGCAGCATGAAAGACTTTCTCGATCTCAGGGTTTGCGAACAAGGGACCCAAGGGTGAGAGGTCCTTCAGCACCAGTGGGTCAACCAGGATGTCCTGGTGCGGGATGGAAAATTGAATCAAGCAGACCTGCTCCTGATAAGCGAACAGGCTGTTGGATTCCGTATCGACAGCGATAATGCTGTGACCTGAAAGTCTATCAACCAGGCTTACCAGGTCATCTGGTCGGGTGATCAATTTTGCCCGCGGAAGGTTGCTGCCAGCCATCATAGGCTTTATTATAGCCGATTTAGCTGCTGCGATTTAGGTGCAGATCCTTTTGCAGAACCAGGGCAGCGCCGCCATCACGATAGTATTTCGTCCAACGGTCTACCTGACGATAACCAAACTTTTCGTACAAGCGTATAGCAGCGCGATTGGACTCACGCACTGTCAGGCGGATGTGGGGCATATCTAAACGAGATTCACAGCCTGCCAGCAATCCCGCGCCGATACCCTGCCGGCGGAATTCGGGCAATACACACAAGGTGGCAATCCAGGCTACATTTTGAGCTCTGCGAATGTCGGCGGCGATGAATCCGATCAGGTCGTCCCCGGAGACCGCTTTCAAACGCACGATGTTGGGAAAAGTCAGCACCCCCATCAAGTCCAGGAGAGGCCAGGCGTCATCCTGGAAGCAGATCTTCTCGATTCGGCGCAGCGCTTTCAGGTCGCGTAGCGTAGCTGTTTCAATGGTAACCGCATCGGTGTAATCGGTAGGAACATCCAGCTGCATTCCCCTATATTACCACCTTCACCCTCATCAGTCAGCGCCAGGGTGTAAAGAAAGCCAGCGAATCTAACATCAAATTCCAGGCTCGCTCAAGATACGGCATCCCCTGGGCGTAGCGTTCTGGTTCCTCCGGCTGCGCCACAATCGTATAGATCATGCCATCAACGCTGATGAATGCCTGTCTGTGAGTCCAGGGTTCTCGCGGACCGCGGAAGATTACCGCGGGTAGACCGGCTATCCTGGTCTCTACCAGCGTGTCCGGGTCAACAGAGTCCATGCGCGAATGCAGGGTGACCAGGGGCGACTGTCCAGGGAAGTATCCCAGCGTGCCGACGGCTAAGGAGGTGCGGATCTGACCGAAGCCTTCCCGGTTGTCCAAAACCGGTCCTCCCACCAGCCTGCCGGGGATGGTCGGGTCGATATCGAAATCTGCGGGGAAGAGCAAGCAATAACCCAGGGCGTAATCGGTAAGCAGTTCCATTTCTGTGGAAGCTTGCGGGCAAGCATCTTCAGCTCGCTTGTATTTCGCGGCAAGATCCACCGGCGGTTTGAAGAAGACCAGCGACTCCGTCACGGTCTCCCACACCAACGAAGCCTGCTCTGCCAGTTCGGGGACATCCTCTGGTTGGGGGCTGAGAAAGATTGAGTAACGACCATTCGGTGTAACGATGAAGGCACCTCGCTGGGGGGTGAACCCCGGAAGTCCGCTGAGGATCTCTGCCGGCTGACCACCAATGGTCGCGCTTTCCCCCTGCAGCTCGATTTCCGGCGCATACAAAGACAGCCACATGGAGGCGTACTGCTGGCTGTCCATCCCATCTGAGGGGCCATTCAAGCTTACGTTCAGGAACGTGCGAAGTGACTCCTGCGTTTTTGGTCCGAGCTCTTGTTGTGGACCCAGCAATTGCACAATTTCTCCCGGCTGGTTGGGATCGATTTGGGCAGAGAATGACTCGGGATAAAGGAAGCAGAAACCGGCCCCAGGGTTGAGGTATAACAACCTGCCATTTGACGGCGTTGGGCAAACTGTGGTTGGGTCTACATATGGGTCAGGGTTTTCAGTCACGACAGCGGCATGTTTGGTGACGATAGAGGATGGCTCGGTCGCAGATGGAAGAGAGAGCTTCCCTTCCTGGCTGATTGGAGGCGAAAGCGCACAACCAGTCAACATCAGGCTAACTGCCAGGATAAATGCTAATAGTTTGGGCTTCTTGAAACTATTCATTGTTCACCTTTAAGAATTTTTAGATTATCAGGCTCTCCAGGGATATTACGACATCTCATTGTAATTTCACCTGGAAAACTCGTGTTATACCTGACGAAGGTTCAGCGAAAATTGTTCCTGTGTATTTTGGTCTAATTTTGAGCTTCATGGTTTTCCCCATAATGCGCACCCAGGTCTCTACGAGAGCTAATGTCTGTTATGATTAAATGCGTGCCGATCGCTTTTTACCTTCCCGGAGACGTGCCAATCTACCTGTTCTCCTTGCTGATGGGGCTGGCAGCAATGATTGGGCTGGTCGGCGTTGCCTGGAAAGCGCCAAACGGAGAAGCGCACCGCTACGTCGACGCGGGGCTGTGGTCGTTGGTGGGGGCATTGTTCGGCGGCAGAGCAGGTTTCGTGGTTATCAACTGGGAGTACTTCTCAGCCCACCTATGGGAGAGCTGGCAGGTGTACCTGGGCGGGTTCTCGTGGGCGGGGGCTTTAGGTGGAGGGTTGGTGGCACTTGGGTTGACAGCCTGGTTGAGCAAGGCTGCTCTGGGGGAATTGGCCTTGGGCATGCTGCCCCTGCTGGCAAGCCTGTCGATCGGCAGCTGGCTTTCCTGTTGGCTGACCGGCTGCGCCTACGGGCCTCCAGCGGGGAGCTGGTGGGGCATCCCCTCGCGGGATGAATGGGGCGAGGTGGCATTGCGCCTGCCAGTGCAGCTCATCGGTGCGCTGCTCACCTTGAGTCTTTTCTGGCTGCTGGATTGGGGGCGGGGGTTCTTCAAATCGCCTGGACAGGCTTTCAGCGCGGCTCTGCTGGGGTTCTCCGTTATCATGCTGGCGACTTCCTTGATCCGCGCGGATGTGCTCCCTGAGTGGCTGGGTATGCGGGTGGACATATGGGCTGCGTCAGCGTTCACACTGTTTGGTGGGGTGTGCCTGCTGGTTTCTTATTTCAAGGAGATGGGTAGAGAGCAAGAGAGAACAAGCGAATGAGGTGCACATGCAGATAGACTCGGGCGGAAAAGGACCAAGGGATATGATCGATCTAAGCATCAACAGCGAGAAAGTGCGGAAATCACTGATCGATTTCATCTACACCTACATTACCAGCAGCAGCTACCCTCGGGCGGTGTTGGGCTTATCAGGAGGGCTCGATTCAGCGGTGTCGTGCTATCTGGCAGCTGAAGCACTGGGGCCGCAGAACGTGCTGGCGGTGCGCATGCCGTATAAGACCTCCTCACGCGATTCGCTTGAACATGCACAGCTGGTGATCGATGCGTTGGGCGTCCAAGCTCTGGATGTGGACATCAGTGGCATGGTGGACGCGCTGTTCGACCAGTTTGCGGACGCCAACCAACTGCGGCGGGGGAACGCCATGGCGCGAGCACGCATGATTGTGCTCTACGATCAGTCGGAGGCGTTCCGCGGGCTGGTCCTCGGCAGCAGCAATAAGAGCGAGATCCTGCTGGGCTACACGACCATCTTTGGAGATTCGGCCTACGCCCTCAATCCACTGGGAGACCTTTATAAGACACAGGTGCGCCAGCTGGCCAGGGCTTTGGGCGTGCCGGAGGTCATCATCGCGAAGCCACCATCTGCTGACCTGTGGGAGAACCAGACCGACGAGGGTGAGCTGGGTTTCACTTACGCCGAGGTTGATCAGCTCCTATACCTGCTGGTGGAGAAGGATTTTACACTGGAGGAGTGCGAAGCGGCCGGTTTCGATAGTAATTTTGTGTGGGATGTGGTGCAGCGCATGCGGGCAAACCAGTTCAAGCGCTTCCCATCGCCGGTGGCAAAGGTCGGGAAGTGATGGGGGCTGAATGTGGGGAGATATCCGTTTCGAATTTAAAAAAACGACGCGAAATCGAATAATTGAAATTAACCTGGAGATGGCGGAGATACCCAGAGGGGTAAGGGAAGCAAGACGAGATCCTCGATCTCGGTTTTGCTTTTGCTTGCCATCACTACGCACAAAAAGATCGCATTAAATCAATCATCATTCGGCCAGGTAAAACTCCCCCCTGTTGTTCTGGGGGGAGTTTCTCATTCAAACCAATACTGGTTCCTGGTCAGATCCTTCTGCGGCCAAGGATGAGGGAGGCAATAAACAGCACAAGAAAGATTACTGCCAGCACCTCTGCTATAGTTGAAGCTGCACCAGCAATGCCTCCAAATCCCAGCACTGCGGCAACCACCGCGATTATAAAGAAAATTATCGCCCAACGTAACATGTATTCCTCCTTTATTGAAATTGTAATACGAACAGATGCCTCAACCGTCCGATGAAATGATTATCCTTTCTTGACCCAACGGCCTGAGTCTTCATCCTTTTCATAGGAATTCTTCACCGCTGCCCAGGCTACTCTATGAGCACGCTCTTCATCTTGATCGTATTCTTCCCAGGCGCTGTTAAAGACTGATTTATATATTTCTTGAGCGCCTTTGGGTAAATTATCACGCATGCTTTCCGGTAATTCACGGATATCGTCATAGGGCATATGCGCCTCCTTCCATCCTGGCTTTAAGGGTAAATCTATCAAGCCAAATCCACAATGGGGATAATACCCATTTTTCCGGTAAAAATTCCCTACCTTGATAAAATCTGAGGTGAATTACTCTTGGAGCAGGTCACCTAGCTCTCTAGTCTTAATCCAGGTTTTCAGGTCGCTTAGCAGGGTATTCGGGTTATGAAATATCAATGCCTAATCGATTACCCTCTTTGCTTATAAGGCAGGCTTTTTAACGTTATTAACCCTTCATTTCCACCCAGATATATTTGGATCGTAAAGGTATTTTGCAACTGGGGCTGACAGGTATCAGGAAAAGGCGGCGAACAAACCTGCCAACACACCTCCCAAGACAGCCACGACCAGGAAATACAACAATGCTAAAATGATCATGGCGGGGATGGAAGCCAGGGAGAGTTTGACCAAAAAACCAACCATTGCCCAAAACGGCATGTTGATGTTTTCGATCTTGACGTGAGCTAAGCCACCGACACGAATAGTTTGACTGCCATATCAAAATATGCTATTATAAGAATAATAAAAAGCATAGTCTTTTCCCACCCCGCGAAAAGTCGCCGACTGTGGCGGCCTGCTCCCTCTTATAGAGGCAAGAGCTAGTGGGGTGGGTTTCTGTCTCTTTATATCCTATACTCCAAGATTTCACACAGTTTATTTTCAATCAACTGGTATGCATCTGACCTTCTCCTAGAATCGCGATGCATGATAGAACCTGCAACCATGTCTGCAATTTGAATAAGTGACTCGCTGTGTGAGCGTTTGATTAACAAACGTTTAAATCGGGGAGAGATACCTCGAATTTTCATTATTCTTCGTAATTCAGACCGCTGTCTTTCAGCTGAGCCAAATTCATCCAGTATCAAAGTAGAGCCCTCCCTCTTTTCCTCTGGAATTATTCGTATCAGCTCCGATACAAAGTAGAGATAAAAATCAACGCCACTCATCAATTTAAAGGTGTCAGGCAATACAGTTTTATCTACAACGATGGCCCAACTCTCAAATGAAGCCTGAGCGAGAGCTGTAAAGGTACGCCTTCGAAGGTCAGCCGATGTAAGATCGTGAAATTTGAACTCATAGGTAGCTGGTAAACCAGACCTTTGACGAAAATCTGCCAGGTATTTGCGAAGATTATCCGGATTGTCGGTGACAATCACTGCCACAACGAAATATCGCGATGCACCTTTGCCGAAAGAAAAGCTAACATCCCCGGACTCATCACCAGCAAAAGTCAGTGTAAGCATGTTAATCCTCTACGTCCTCCGAGCTTAGATTCTCCCACTCCACCACCAGGGCATGGATTTCGTTCTGGATCTGCACGTAGTCTTCCCCCAGGTCGCGCACCAGGTCAGGGTTGCTGGGTGGGGATTCGAGCTGGGATGATATGCCGGCCAGGCGAGCTTCCAAGGCTGCGATCTCGGCCTCGATCTCGCCCAGGCGGGTTTTGCGACGGCGCTCGGCGCGGGATGGGCGGTCTGCCTGGCGGCGATGATCTCTCTGGTTCGGACCGCGCGGGCGTTCGCTGGCGAGCAGCTTCTCGGCTTCCTGCTGGGTGTGGTATTCGCTGTAGGAGCCTTTGAAGACCACAAGGCGGCGCGCCGGCTCATCGATTTCCCAGATCTGGGTGGCGAGGGCGTCGATCAGGTAGCGGTCGTGCGAGACCAGCAACATGGTGCCCTGGAACTCGGACAGAACCTGCTGCAAAACCTCCTGAGAGGGGATGTCGAGGTGATTGGTAGGCTCGTCGAGCAGCAGCAGGTTGGCATTCATCAGGCATAATTTCGCCAGGGCCAGCCGGCCGCGTTCCCCACCTGAGAGGGTGGCAACCGCACGGAAGACGTCTTCACCGCTGAACAGGAAGCGCGCCAGATAGGAGCGGGTGTTTGCCAGCAGCATTGAGGGAGCGACGGCTTCAATCTCCTCCACCAGGCTGCGCTGCGGATCAAGGTCTTCGTGCGCCTGGGCGAAGTAACCCACCTGCAAACTGGCGCCCAGCTCGAGGCTACCGCTGAGGGGCAGGACCTGCTCGAGTATGGTCTTGAGGAAAGTGGTCTTGCCTGAGCCGTTGGGACCGATGACGGCGGCGCACTCCAGGCGGCGCAGTTCCAGGTCGCCAGCGGTGAATAAAGGCTCGCCGGGGTACCCGATCACCAGGTCTTTGCTCCGCAGGACGATCTCACCGCTGCGGCGGGTGGCTTTGAGGTTGATCTTCAGGTTGGCCGGACGGTCTTGAGGACCTTTCAAGGCACGCAGACGGCGCTCTACCTCGGCCACGCCCATGGTGTGAGTCGAAATGTCGGCTTCAGCGCTGATCTGGCTCCAGGATTTGTCCATCACCTCTGAGAACCCCAGGGATTCGATAGCTTCCACCTGGCGGCTCAGTCGGCGCAGCTTGCCTTTAGCCTGCTGGGTCCTTTGCCCGGCGATGTTGCGCTTGATATAATCCAGCTCCTTCTCCAGGCGTTCCATCTCAGCCTCGTAGATCTGCCAGCGCTGCTCCCAGCGCTCCAGGCGCTGCTGGAGATAGGCGCTGTAATTGCCGCGGTAGGTCTCCAGCCCGTGACGACTCATCTCCCATATGTTGTTGACAACTTTATCCAGGAAGTAGCGGTCGTGGGAGACCAGCAGGACGCTACCTGGCCAGTTGATCAAGGTGCCTTCCAACCACTCTACAGCAGCGATATCGAGGTGATTGGTGGGCTCGTCGAGCACCAGCAGGTCAGGCTCTGAGAGCAGCAAACGGGCTAACAGGGCACGGGTGCGCTGTCCACCGGAGAGCTGCCAGAGGGGACGGTGGAAATCGTTTATATCAAAACCCAGACCTGACAACGTCTGGCGGATGCGAGTCTCGTAGGTGTAGCCGCCGCGATGCTCGAAATCCTGCTGGAGAGTCCCGTAGCGTTCCATAACCAACTCGGCGCGCTGGGGATCGGTCATGGCTGCTTCCAGGCGACTCAGTTCCGCCTCTTGCGCTTGCAGGTCTTTGAAGACGGTCAGGCATTCTTGCCACAGGGTGTGCTCGGCGGTCAGGTTAGCTTCCTGTGGCAGGTAGCCGATGGTCAGGCCGCGGGCGCGGTGCACACCGCCGCTGGAGGGTTCATCCAGGCCGATCAAGATGCGCAGGAGGGTGGTTTTGCCGATGCCGTTGGCGCCAACCAGGGCGATGCGCGCCTGGTTAGGAACGCTCAAGGAAAGCCCCGAGAAAATATCATCTGCGCCGAAAGATTTGGAAAGGTCACTGACAGTGAGTAAAGACATCGTGCTCCTGGCATCAATATTGCAACATCGCGTAAGGTTATAAGGGCGCGCCATCAAAGCACTGCCCTAACTATAATCGCTGACAAAACTCAAGCGGTTGGAAGGGCAAAGAGCGCCAACCGCAGCAAGACTTTATTTTACCCTACCAGCAGATAGATGAAGGTGTCTCCAGACAACCCTTTATCTTATGGCTGAGGCTCATGATATAATGGCGCGTACTCTTAAATAGCAACTTCAATCGAGACGGAAGATTATGGACCAGACCGAGAAGGATAAACCGAAAGCATCACCAACCTCCAAGAGAAGCCGGGTATTCCCCATCCTGCTGGGGACATGGGTTGTCGTCGCGGGAATAACGGCTGTGTTGACCTTCATTGTCGTCCGGGATTTCGTCGTCTCATGGAACATAGGCCGACAGCAGGGCATCGATTTAGAGGTCCAGCAAACCAGGATCCCCGGTATCACCGATGAGTTGGATTTCGAAGGAGACATCCCGCTGCAGCCAGCTATAGGACCAGAACCGCAGCCCTGGGACGGCGCCAGTAGGGTCAGCATCCTTTTCTTGGGAACCGACTACCGTGATTATGAGGAAGGTCAAAACGCGCCGCGCTCGGATACCATGATCTTGTTCTCTGTTGACCCGCTCACCCGTACTGCCGGAATGCTTTCAATACCGCGCGATTTGTGGGTCAACATCCCAGGCGGTTTCGAGCCAGCCAGGATCAATATGGCCACCCGCTATGGAGAGATCTACCGCATGCCTGGCGGTGGACCAGGACTGGCAATGGCTACCGTCGAGAACCTGTTGGGGGTACCAATCGATTACTACGTGATGCTCGATTTCTACGCATTCGAACGCTTCATCGATGAGATACACGGGGTGAAGCTGGTTATCCCAGAGGAAATCCGCGTCGACCCATTAGGTCAGGGCAACGCCAAGATCCTTCAGCCGGGAGAACAGGTGCTGCCTGGTGACCTGGCTCTGGCGTACGCGCGGGCGCGCAACACCGCCGGGGGAGATTTCGACCGTGCCCAACGGCAGCATCAAATCATCATGGGTGTTTACAAGCGTGTCCTGGAATTCGAGATGCTGCCAACCTTAATCACCAAAGCGCCCACCCTGTACCAGGAACTTTCGGCTGGAGTCAAGACTAACCTGACCCTGCTGCAGGTGATCCAATTAGCCTGGTTAGGGCAGCAGATACCCGAGGAGAATATCAAACGCGGCATAATCGCGAGCGAGCACGTGGTGATGACGACCTCACCCGATGGGGCTTCAGTGTTAAAACCGCGCCCGGAACAGATCCGCCGCCTGCGAGACGAGATCTTCACTGTGGATGGACCAGTCAGCCCGGTGATGGTGGACGCGGACGCCCAGGAGTTGATGCAGGCTGAAGAAGCGCTGGTAACGGTGCTCAACGGCACCAACACCCCTGGTCTGGCTGCCAGGACCGCTGATTTCCTCAAGGAGTTGGGGGTGCAGGTCGCCCCCGACAACTCGCCCGAATTCTACGCAACCACCACGGTGATCGACTATACCGGCAACCCGTATACCCTGCAGTATCTGGTCGATCTGATGGACATCAACACCAACAGGATTTATCATCGCTACGACCCGAACAGCGAGACAGATGTGGTCCTGATTTTGGGGAATGATTGGGCCAACAGCAACCCGCTGCCCCCGTGAGTTCTGCCAACAGCTGGCGGCGAGAAGCAACAGCACATTTGCGAGTTCACGCTTGGCGGGCTGATATGAGCGAGCGATGACACGCGAAAACCAGGAAGAGCTCAGCGGAACTGTTGAGCGGATTACA
>JACUUU010000452.1 GCA_014859065.1 Anaerolineales bacterium | reverse complement strand
TCTGTGTTCTCCTGAAGTATGTGATGATCTGGCAAATACCACCTCGTGCTTGTCGAGCATGATAAAACCTAAACCCACTACTACCAACATTGTAATAACCATAACAGCGCTGATTACTAGTGGACGATAACCTATAAGGGTTGTTAATATTTTGTTTATCTTTGGAGGAGTGCTTAAATTTAACATAGTCTTTTTCTCGCAATCATCTTAAAAGTAAATTGAATATTCGATCTATCAATGACTTCCATCCCAGCCAGCGATTTGAGCCATGAGCACCCAGAAGGCTTTTGCCACGCGAATCTTTCCAGCAGAGACGCTACCCAGATGGCCTCCATCAGTCTCAGTGGTATATTCTTGACAGATGGCTGGCAGGTCCAAGCCATCATCTGGATGGTCTTCACAATTCCCATGCATGTCACAATAAGGGACGCCATCACGGTTATCAAAACAGGGAGTTCCATCCGGTCGGTGTGAGAGGATGTCAGCCACGTCAAACATGATTTTTGAATTATCGATTGCATACTGGCGCATGGCATTATTGAAATCGGTGGAGACTTGAGTGCCGATACCACGCGCCAGGCTGGTCGTCCAGAAAATGAAAACCTTATCCGGATGCTGGGCGATAAAAGCTTCCAGGTCGTATACTGTATATCGATTAGGATTATCTGTAAAGAACCCGGTCTGCGGATCGATGATGTCATCACCCTCCGCTACGTTTAGGTAGCTGAACTGGTAAGACAGGATGTCCTTGTCGTTGAGATACGCAGGTGCCATATTCTGAATGAAATCCTGGGTCAGATTGCTCCAGGTACCCATGTGGAATTCATAGGTCCAGTTACTTCGGCTATATCGAATTGGATCGGGACTAAACAAAATCGCTTCAGGGACAATACCTTGGTCAAGGTCTGCTTGTGTAAAGGTTTTCCAGTTCCAATCATTATCATAATAATCCCGGCGGCAGGATGCAGGTGATGCTGACCAACTCGAGGCGGTCAGGCAATCTAAACCTTCGTTAATATTTTGTCCGACAGAGCGGTCAGCGAAAAGCATGTGAAGATTACCGGCGGTGGTAAGATACTGTTCTGGAATGTGTTCGAACAAAGCGATTGAATTTTTATCTACCCAAATCGAATCACTTGGCGGTTCGAAAGTTGAGGTAGGTGTTGGAGTTACTGTTGGGACTGGGGTTTGGGTGGCGGTAGGTGTTGGTGTGTTGAAATCCTCATTAATCAAGAGCGGAAAGAAAAGGGCTAACCCATTTTCTAGGAATTCATTCTCGCTTGCCAGGACTAAGTTCGCTAGGTTACCGGCACCTATGAGCATTATCACGATTAAACTTACAAGCATTAATAAATTGGTAGAAAACTTAGGAAGTCTCACATGTATCTCCTTATTCAGAATTGTAGTTCCTTGATTTATCAGAATCCAATTCTCAGGCTTGATCTTAAGATAGTGTAAGCTAGAGCCGGGGTCAATGGTGTAAAAGTACCACTGGATCACTTACTCTGAGAAAGTTGAAGCCTGAGCCTTAGTGCAAGAATTGTTATGGTGCGGGCTGTCCATCCCAGCCCGCGATTTGAGCCATCAGAACCCAGAATGCTTTTGCCACTCGGATTTTTCCCCCAGAGACGCTGCCCAAATGACCACCATCAACTTCGGTGGTGTAGTCCTGGCAGATGGCAGGCAAGTCTAACCCGTCATCGGGATAATCCTCACAATTTCCGTGCATGTCGCAATATGGAACTCCATCCCGATTATCGTAACAGGGCTCACCAAGATCGGT
>JACUUU010000113.1 GCA_014859065.1 Anaerolineales bacterium | reverse complement strand
CTGGACAAAGCACTTGAACCCCTGCCTTACCTGGGACAGCAACTGGCTTACATTCGCGATGACCCGAACCTGGAATATGTGTGAATTTAGCCTTTCTGTAAGGCTGCCTTTTGTAGTACTTTTATGAACCTTCCCCAATAATCCTTCAGAAACCTGGCAAGTGCCAATCCAGAACAGCTCTTTGCAAATTATTTCCGTTATGGTCAAGCGATCGGGAAGAATTTAAAATTGGGGAATGAGATCGAGAGCAGCCACCGCATCGCCAAAATAGTGCTTGTATTGCTGCAGGAGTATTAATCCATTCTAGTCAACAGAGCTGCTGTGATCTTCAGGTTCACGGCGCATGACCCAGTAACCGGGCAGCCAGGTAGGTCCCTCGATGTGCGCGATGGTATCAAAGCCGAAGCGTTCGTAAATGGGTGGGTTAACCGGGTCGGTTGCTTCGAGCCATACAGCAGCACCATCCTGATCGCATCTGGTCAACTGCTTCTCGAGAAGCATGCGAGCTAAACCTTTGCGGCGTTGCTCAGGAAGTGTGCCAAGCAAATCCAATCGCCAGGTCATCCCTCGAGAGGCATTGAAAACTGGAGGGCGACGTTCTCTGGCCAGAGCTATTGCACCCGACAGATCGCTCAACAACACCCTGACGATATTCGGAAAAGCACGCGCTAAAGAGGCAATTTTGGAAAGCAGGGCAACCTTAGCCTGCACCGCACCGCTCAGCGAGAGCGCTGGAACACCAGGGGGAATCCACAGGGCGATAGCACCAAGTTCACCATCGACCTGGGCACCATGCACAGTACCATAACGCATGGCGTCAAACAACCTGGCATTCACCGTCCATTCCAAGAAGGTATGCCGTAGCCTCTCATCAGGTAACATGATGAGTTTGGCAGCCTCCTGATCAAAAGCTCTTGCAAGGATAGCCCTAGCAATTGGGGCTTCGGCTGGTCGTAGTACACGGACCACGCGGCTATTTCTGATCTGCTCGTTCACCATAATCATAATTCCTAATTTTTTGGGAAAATTATCTGTTGCCTCCAATTTGTGCTGGCAACTTTGGCTTTTCATCTGCAGCTAACCGATCTTCGGTAGCTGTAGGGGTCATGCAATCAAGTAGTACTGGCGAACCTACACCCGGTTACTCCCCTAATTGAGTGACAGAAATAATTCCATTATTTTCTAATTGTAATAAATTAAATAGACTTGATCAAATTTTGATGCAGAATAACAAGACGAGGATGAGTACTGACCGAGCAAAGAAGGCTCCTGCCAAGTTGTACACGAGTCAGGTGTTTCACCAAAAGCAGAACAGGCATTTAAATCGGGTATATCGGCAACATAACCCTGATCTTCTTCACTATAAAAAATATTGATATGATAGTCGCGCATTATTCCTCTTTAACCTCTACCTCTAGATCATATCGTTCAACAATCTTCAGAAATTGTCGTATTTGATACGCCTTTGCTTGACCTTTGACATTCTGTAAGTTAATTAAATCCGCAACTTCTGAGTGTGCATAAATATGATGACTACCATTCACACTTCCTCATGATCTGAAACCAACAATATCTTCCCAGCGCTCATTTCTTGCACATACACCTCGACCGCTTGCTGGGCATCTGCCAGGGGAAAGCGTTTGTGTATAGGTGAATGCAAATCGGTAGCTAACAGGGACTGCGCTCGCTGGACGAGGCGCAGCACCTGAAACAGGTTCTTCTGGCCAACGTGGTTTCCCAAGAACCAGCCCTCGAAACGTAAATTCTTGACCAGTGCTGTGAACGGATCTATCGGACAATTTTCTTCTGCCATACGTGAGAATAGCAGGATGGTCGTTCCGAAAGGAGCTGCGTCAGCCAGCATTTGAGTTAAACTGCCCCCAATCGCATCGATGAATAAAGTCGCCTGTAATTTGCCAGCCTCTGACTGCAACATTTCTGCAAATTGTGGGTCACTGCTGGTCAAGACATACTCAGCACCTCGTTGACGCAGCAGGTCGACCTGTTCTTGCCGGCGCACGATGTGGATGATGGGTATCTGGTAACGCTTACCCAAACGTAAGATCATTCCACCCAAGGCGCTGGCTGCGGCAGTGTTGACCATGGCCGCATGTTTGCCCTGCCGAGCGATATCGATGATTGCCAGCGCGCTCAATGGGTTCACCAAAAGCATTGCACCTTGTTCGAAGCCGATCTTCTTGTTGAGGGGGATACATTGGCGTGCAGAGGTGAGTGTGTATTCCGCCCAGGTACCTCCCCCGGTTGCTACCGCGCAGGCGACACGCCTGCCCAGCAAAAAGCGCGGCAGCAGCCCCTCACCGGCTACCACCACCGTGCCGCTGCCTTCACGTCCTGGAGTCAGCGGGTACTCTGGTTGCCTGCCGTAGCTCAAGCCTCGCAAGCTGCCCAGATCGGAGGGGTTGATGGGTGCTGCTGCCATGCGCACCAGCACCTGTCCTGGTCCCGGTTTGGGGATGGGTATTTCTCGCAGGGTTAATGAGCCGTTGGGTTCATCCAGTTGAACGGCTTGCATGTGTGAAGGGATCGAGAAGTTCATGTGAATGAATGCCTTTAGCGATTAGGATTATGCATCAATAATTCGGATAAAATCTCTTTCGTCAAGAGGCTTAATTCATGCTGATGTTCCAGGAAAGGCTGCACATCTGATTGTACTCGATCCCACTTAATGCCCTTCAATCGTTCCCACAGCAATGTTCTCCAGTTCTGCTCATTAAGTTCAGGTCCATCCCATTTGGTTTGCTGCAAGGCGTTGTTCAGCATCCTCAGATTTGGAGAAGGCCAGTTTGGATCGCTCAGGTACCAGATTATGTCGTAAAGGTCACGGCCCTTAACAAAAGATCGTTGCAGGATTGCATGCATCTTACCTGCCAGCAAGGAAGCACGATCATGGTGTTGCAGATGTAGGGTTTCATAGCGACGGATTAGGGTCGTGGTCAATCCAGCTCCAATTGGAGGTCTGGTGTCGATTTCAATCTTTACCGATAAAGCTTCTCCAGGTTGCATGGATAAATTTAGCTCGTAAAGCAACCCATAAAACCGAATAAATGCCGAATGAACTATCTTGAGATCGCTAATTTTGAGATTAAGGTTATACCCTTCTGCTAAAAACATCTTCTCGACAGCTCTCAAATAATCCCGGAAATTATAGTTAGCATCTGGTCTCTCTAAAGAAAAATCAAGATCTTCAGAAAAGCGTGGTATCGAGTAAAGGAATCGAAGCGCTGTTCCGCCCTGAAATGCCAGAGGCACCATTGCCCCACGGCGCTGAAGAATCCCCAGAATGCGAGCCTGTAAATATTCTCGCACAATATTCCGGCTTTGAGTTGGATTTCGGCTTTCGCTTACCAGGGTTGCAAGATAGTCTTTCATAGATTCTCGTATTGTGATGCCTCTTCTAAAGTCAATTTAGCAATCAACGCGGCTGCGCGTATAATTTTTGGCTTTTTGGTTCTGCCTGCCATTTTCTTCAAAACTTGAAGATTAAGGCGATCCATTTGCTGTAGACGTAATTCCTTTAGATATTCATGAGAATCACCTTCCGGTTGCAAATAGATAAGATCGATTAAAGCTTTTTCAGGAGTTGCAACCATAGTAGTCTGGTTGTCACTCAATGAAATTCTCTGATAACCAAAGAAAAGTTCGACCTGGATATGCCGAAAATCAAAAACACCTAGAGGCGTACTCCAGCGATTCGGTCTGGCAGGAGTGACACTTGTTGTGACGGGCACATACTCAGGAATAAGGCCAAAATAAGCCAACGCTGATTGCCGGCTGATATAGGAAGGTCGCTGTAACTGGTTTGCAATTACGAAGGGGTGTGGTGTGATTTTATAATAGGGAGCAGCGAGGGTATATAAGCCACGGCGAAGCTGGTAAATTTTTCCGGCATTTTTCCAACGTACCAACTGGCGCTGGATGTGATCTGGGTTAACTGCACCAGCCAACAGCAGCCCGGTCTCGAAAACAGGCACTTCTCCTACAATCTCTAATAACTCTCTGAATTCCATGCGAACAAGATACCACAAGTGGCAAGTTAATGCAATGAATTTAGTTGAGGAATACCTCATTCATAAGGCTTTTTCTATTATTGCATCCTCCACCAGCCATAAGCGTGAGGCGAATTGCTCGATGAAATAGCGGTCGTGGACGACCGCAATCACCGTGCCGTCGAAAGTCGCCAGCGCCTGCTCGAACCGCTCTCGGGAGGGAATATCCAGGTGGTTGATCGGTTCGTCCAACAGCAGCAGGTTGCAGCCCTGAGCGACCAAGGTCGCCAAGATCAGGCGGGCACGCTCGCCGTAACTCAGCAGGTTGACCGGTTGCAGGGCTTTGTCTCCGGCGAACAGGAAAAAGTGCAGGAAATTACGGGCATCGGTCTCATTCATCGGAGCGATGGCTTGCAGGGTCTCCAGCGCGCTGAGCTCCGGATTGAGCACTTCCTGCTCCTGCGCCATGTAGCCCAGGTGCACGTTCGCCCCCAGGCGGATGCTGCCTTCAACTGGTTGCAGCTGACCAGCGATGGTGCGCAGTAAGGTGGTCTTGCCGCAGCCATTGGGACCGGTCAGCACAACCCGCTCACCAGCCCACAGCGACAGGTTGATGTTGGTCAACAGTGGCTGGATGTCCGGATAGCCAATGCTGAGGTTGTCTAAATGTAAAACGTCCTTGCCAGACTCAACCTCTGGGGCAAACTCGATATTCATTTGCCAGCTTCTCTCTGGTTTTTCCACCCGGTCTTCAGAAGTCAAGAAACGGTTAAGTTTTTTCTCCCTGGCGAGCGCTTTCCTGGCAACTTTACGGGCGTAGCGGCGCACGTTCGGTTGGCGAGACGTGGTGGTGATCTCAACCCAGCGTGCCTGTTCCTTAGTGCGGGCAATGTCCTGGCGGATGCGGCGGGTTTCCGCCTCCTGGTCCTTATATATCTGCCATTGCTGCTCCACTTCCTGGCGGTATTGATGCAGGTAATCGGTGTAATTTCCAGGATAAGCTTTGACCTGGTGTGTGTTGGGGTTCAGGTCCAGGATGTGGTTAACTGTCCGGTCCAGGAAGGTGCGGTCGTGCGAAACGATCAGGGCAGCCCCTTGAAAATCTGCCAACCAGTCTTCCAACCATTCCAGCATCTGGATATCCAGGTGGTTGGTTGGCTCGTCCAGCAGCAAAGCTTGAGGTCCTTTGAGTAAAACCATTGCCAGCGCCAGACGCGTTTTCTGACCCCCACTCAATGTTTCAACCGGCTGGCCGGCAGGTATCCCTTCCAGACCAAGATGATTTAATAGCGAGGAAAGCTGGTAGCGGTCAGGCACGGCTGTTTCCAACCTATTGAGCACGTCGTCGTAAGCTTCTTGCAGGTCAGGTTTTTCTGGTCGGATCGCCAGTTCATGCGCCAACCTGACCAGTTCCTGCTCGAGATGAGCGAGATCTCCACTCGCCCGGTTGAGCAGCTCTCCAAACGCGATGTCGAACTGAAGGCTGAAGCCTTGTTCGAGGTACCCAAGGCGTAGATCGGGAGGGTTTAAAGCAACGTGACCGCTGTCAGGCTGTTCGCCCCCGGCCAGGATTCGCAGTAAGGTGGTCTTTCCACAACCGTTAGGACCGATCAAGCCAACCCGTTCCTTTGGCTGGATTGAAAATGAGATATCCTGTAGGATCGTTTGGGTTCCGTAAGATTTGGTGATGTTATGAGCTGTAAGCATGAAAGCATTCCTGTATAAAATAAAAAAACCGAGGGCAAACGCCCCCGGTCTGAACGTGTTGATCAGTTGGGTCGGACCCTGAACAATATTAACGCTCTTCTACAGTCTGTCGGTCATGCAATAACTCCTTAATAATTACGGACAGGCGCATTATACCATAGGGATTGCCCTGGAGTGCTCAAATTTGCGAGTCTGCTATTCGCTTTAACGAAGTGATGCAGTCTCTATGTCTATTGGAATAGGTTGTTTGTTTTTAGACTGACATTTGGGGGTCGGCGCGCTGCAGGAGTGGGTTGGTAGAGACGCAGTATGCTGCATCTCTACTGCCGTTTGCGATCGACGAAACATAGACCCCATATTCCACCAGCAGGTTATATCGCCGGGTGATTGCCGGTGTGATCAACTGCCAGCTTATCTCATTGTAGAGGCGTTGGGCGGAACGATCACCTTTGAAAGCCAGCCAAAACAGGTAAGCATAGTGAGTGTTATTCTGCAATTGACGGAAAGCTGATATATTTTCACTTTGGTTGGGGGATTGATGAGATTGAATGGTTATAAATTCGATCAGGTGAATGCGCATAGCTAGAACTGCTAAAACTTCATGGTGGATAAATTTTCATGGGGGTATAATACTTACTGTAAGTATGATTGCTTCAGACGGAGGTTGGTAATGAGAAACTTAAGTCGGATAACGCTTGATCCACAGGTGATGGGGGGTAAACCCTGTTTACGCGGCCTGAGGGTGACTGTTGGAACAATAGTTGGCTTAATAGCTGAAGGTTATCGAGAAGATGAAATCCTCGATCTTTACCCTTACTTGGAAGCAGAGGATATCCGCGAGGCGTTAGCTTACGCTGCTTGGCGAGCTGAAGAGGTTGAACTTTCGTTGAGCGAAGCATGAAAGTGCTTATTGACATGAACCTTTCTCCACAATGGGTTGAGATATTTCAGCGAAAAGGCTGGGAATCGGTCCATTGGTCAAACATAGGTAATCCACAAGCAACCGATCGGGGAATCCTTCGTTGGGCGAAGGATAACTCATACATTGTATTTACACATGATCTTGATTTTGGGGCAATCCTTGCATCTACCCGGGAAGACAGCCCGAGTGTCATTCAAGTTCGTACACAGGATGTTTCTCCTGGTAACCTTGAAGGACTCATAATCGCTGTCATGGAACAACAAGAAAAAAGGCTTGAAGAGGGGTCTCTGATTGTAATTGACCAGGCAAAAGCCAGAGTCAGGATTCTACCACTCAATCCTTGAACATCACAATTGGTGCGTCTCACCATAAAAATTCCGCGTAATCAGGGATACGTTTCTTCCTTGACCCGCACCAATTCCTGGTTGAGTTTTTGCGCTTCACCCATGAATGGCGTATGAGCTGATTCCTCGAAGATGACGAGCTGCTTACCCAAAGGAGCTTCCAGTATCTGGTAATATTCCTCTACCAGCTGCAGGGGAGTGTTGTAATCGTTTCTCCCGTTAAAGAAATAAACCGGTAGGTCCAATCGCGGCACATCACGGAACATATTAAAGGAAAGGGTGTGTTCCCACATGGGACCGCTGCCGCGCGTGGAGCCATTGACCCAAGCCAGGCAATCTCTCAGTCTGTATTCCGGTGCAACTAAGTCAATCCAAGCTAGTTCAAGCATGCTAACATCCATGTTACCGCCCTACTTGCCCACCAGACCGGCAAAAGTCACATACTTACTGTGATCGGTGAAAGGTGGTGGTACCAACTGGATAAGGTGCTCCATATCCTTCTGGTTTTCCGCGCTATCAATTTGAGCGCTAAACCAGGTAAGGGATATCGCGTGACCTGCCAGGGGGTCGACCAGCTGGCTGACACCTATGTAGGCGTGATAATCTTCAGGGTAAGCCTTCGCCAGCATAATTCCAAGGTGGCTGCCCCAGGAATGCCCCACCAGGTAAATTTCTTCCTGGTTGAAGCGTTGCTTTAATAATTGGGTTAGTTCGTCGGCATCGCTGACAGATTGATCAAAGGCCATGGTTTGCTGATCACGATGGGTGGCAAAGAGTCTTTGCTTATCCTAATGCGACAACTGAGCCACCAGGATATCTGCCACTGCCTTACTTACACTCTCCTCCAGGTGCTTATGATAAGCAACTCGTGACATCAATCCACGGGTTTCGTCCTGAATCTGGATGTCGCCATTGATTTTCATTGATGGACTATCGCCATCATCAAAATGAACCGGGGTCCTGTGGCGGAAGGAAACATCCCCATCCGTGGCAAATGCAATCGCAATTTCGATCAATGCCCTTCCATAGATTGGCGTCCAGGTGATTTCGATCTTCTCGAATTCGAGGATAAACATAGGGTTGTCAGCCTGATCGACTGCTTCACTGAGGATTTCAACTTGGTTCAACCCAGGTATTGAATAAAGCTTGCTCTCTAAAGACTGCCCAAAAGTCTCCTGGAAAATGCTCTCCTTCTGAGAGTAAAGCGCTAGAGTGGGAAATGGATCTGGGGGTTCACCTTGCTCCAACCCAATTCGGAAGCTGGAAACCTGAGAATCAGCGGCTGTGTTTGAGTTGACTGCCTGGAAGTCCATAAATAAGAACGCCGCTGTTAACGCGCCTAACAGGATAATGACGACCAAAATCCATAACCATTTGTTCATTCATAACCTCCTTCTTTATTCGTATCCATTTGAAATACTGAACTTCATATTTGTTTACTCATAATATTCAATCAAGGTTGCAACAGTTATACAAAATTACTGAATCATCGATTTTGGGCAACCAGGTTGGTTCCGACCTTATGCTGTAGATCGAATTCTTGGTGCGTTTTTAACCGATCACCTCCACACATATCCATCAGGTTTTTGTCAATAGCATGATCAGGATTTCTTGTATTCATTCTAATTTCCACCTGAATGTCAAAGGTAATACCGAAGAATACCAGCCTAAAGAAAATTCTTCAGAATCATAAAGATTGGCAAACAAGCAATTCAGATAAGCTCATCAGGGACAACCACCCGCAACCCCTCCAGCCGGTTAAAATGCTTTTGGTCGAAGGTGTACACTTGCCGGATACCGCGGCTCAAAGCCCAGGCTGCGTTATAGGCATCAACGTAATCCACATTCTTTTCAACGTACCATAATAAGGCTTGAAGGATTAAACCAGTGTTATCTACTTGCAATCCAGGAGTGTTCAATATTGCAGTAACGTGATCCTGGATTTCCTTACGATTTAATTGGTAGTAGGATTCCAAAGTCCAAACAATTTCAGCAATAACCAGATTGCTGGTTACTAATGTAAACTCGCCATTACCTGCCCGAACCAGTATTTTTTCGAATGCCGAGGCCTGCTTGGGGATGTCGTCTGTCAGGTATCTTAGGAATAGATTTGTATCTGTAAAAAACTTATCATCGACACTCATTGATTTTTCTCTCGAGATTGCTGCTGCTTGACATGATGGCGGATTTCATCGAAATCTTGTGGGCTGGTTACTTGAACAATGCCACGGATATCTAACAAGGTTTTTGTCACTGGCTTGATCAGGATATATTCTTCCTGTGGAATAAAAACGATAGCATCGCCTTCAGCTAAGCCCAGTTGCTTGCGGACCTGGCTGGGGATTGTCACCTGCCCTCTTCTTCCTACTTTTGTAGTAATCATTGGATAACTCCATATATGTCAGTAAAAGTTAATAATGTCAGATATTCTATAATTTATCCTGTAATTTATAAAATGTCAAGATATATTAGAAAATGCCCACATTTATGAGGTTAATTCAAGCTTTATTGGAATTTTTACTATAGCCTGCCAGCATAAATTTCACGTAGGATATATCTTTCACGATAAACGGTATAGCTGGAGTCAACTCTACCGCGTTAAGCTTTGGCGAACAGGCATTTGAGGTAAGCCCCCTGTTCAAATCTGATGGGGTGGTCGAGGGGATGTCCGCTCCGCGCCAGCTCGTTAAGAGGACGTCCGGCAAGTTGAGCTGCACGGTTTATGCTATTGAAGAATTCGTTCGCCGTCACCCGACTGGAGCAGGAAGCCTGCACCAGGATACCTCCTGGTTGCAGAACCCTCAGACCGAGCCGGGTCAGGCGCTGGTATGCAGAGATCGCCTTTGAAATCTGGGACTGTTTTTGGGCGAAAGCTGGTGGGTCGATGATCACCAGATCAAACCGTTGACCATTAGCTCCCATTTGAGAAAGTATTTCAAACGCATCCCCAGCGGTAACTGTGTGCTGGGCAGAGGCTACTTCAGGGATTGCCCGGTTATGCTGTATGTTGCGAAGGGCGGCATTCAAAGCAGCCCGGCTTATGTCGATGCTGGTGATTTCCTGAGCACCTCCTCGGGCGGCATATACCGAAAAACCACCACTATAAGCAAACACGTCTAACACCCTTTTCCCGGCAGCCAATCTTTCAACTTGTGCCCGGTTGTCACGTTGGTCGAAGAAGAAGCCGGTCTTGTTCCCGTGCTGCAGGTCGGCTTCGAAACGTAAACCGTTTTCTGAGAATAAAACTGGTCTGTCGAGAGCAGAACCAAACAGGGTAAGTCCATCGTGCAGGCTGTACAGCATATTGGCCTGGTCGAGCAGTGCGCGGCTGAAGCGTAAAAGCAGCCGATCACCTGGCACAACCTGGTTCAATGCGGCGATGACGTCAACCAGATGAGGAATCCAGGCTAGAGTATACAATTTGATGACCAGCGTCTCCTCATAGCGATCAATCACCAGCCCCGGGAAGCCATCGTTCTCGCCGTGGACCAACCGGTAACCCGTCGTGGCTTTTTTGGACGGTAGATTAAGTAAAGGGGCACGCAGTCTGGCTGCCGCGTTCAGCCTGTTAACAAACCAGGACTGGTCGATGGGTACCTGCAGGCGGTGC
>JACUUU010000112.1 GCA_014859065.1 Anaerolineales bacterium | reverse complement strand
TTTGCACCCAATGCGGAGCATCAGAAATCTGAGCACCTTCATCGGCATATGGGCGCAATTCCACATCAAAATCCCCTTCAATACCAGCTTCCTGGCGCAGTTTGTTAATCAGTTCACCAATCGATACGTTCCCGATTTGAGCTACCTGTCTTAAATCTGCCACTTTTGCCACTGTTTTGCGCAGCAAAGGGTTTTTCAATTTGGCAAAGGTGGGAGAGATTTCTAATAGGACATCTTCCAACTGTGGGAATTTGTCCAGCAGCACCTTAATTTTTGTTTGCGGTGTGATGTCTGTGGGCTGCGGTTTTCGGGAGGTAGAATTCTGCATATCTGCCTGCCTTTAGATAAAAGTTGGTAATTACTGGATGTAGCTTAATAACCTCTGCTCGCCTTCCAGTTTGCGTTTTTCAGTCAGGTCTTGGGTGACTTCCACGACGCCGAGATATTCACCGTTGTTGTCGCGCATCGCGAGGTATTCTATATGAATGAACTTTCCATGCAGGTTTATCCAAAATGCTGCCCGGTTTTGACGACCGCTTTTGAAATCATCCAAAATCTGCTGCACCACATGGACGCTGGTGGGAGGATGGCACATTTGAACTTTTCGTCCGATGATCGCTTCGGTACGCTCGAAGATGCGTTCTTCCCCCTGGCTGAAATAGCGCACCGTATCGTCCTTATCCACGAAGGTGATATCCACAGGGATGGTGTTCAGAAGCGTCCTCAATTCCGCCAAACTAAAACCACCACTGGGAAGTTGAATGTGTTTTCCATCTTGCGGCAATCCCTCGAAGGTTACCTGCCCTTCAGGTTTCCAGTCAGCAGTTGGCTGGTACAGGCAGTAGCCAATCTGGTCGCTCTGCTGGTAAATTTCAAAAAATTCAGAAGGGCTGATGGTTTCCATGCACATAGGGAAAAGGATTTGTTCTTCTTTATCGATCATTTCCCGAACGGCCTCGACTGCTGGTCGTAGTAAGAATTCCAGCAGGGATTGACCTTCCTCAGTAGTAATGGAATCTGCTCCCTCCAGAGCTTCGCCAACGCTCCTCAACAGTTCACGCACTTCATCATCTTTTCCCCACATGACCACCGGAGGACCGGTGATACCGTGCTTCTCCAGGAAAGGAAATACCAGGTTTTCTTTCCGCCGGTAGTGTTTATCCACCTGCGATAATCTCTTAAAATGCTGCTGAATTTTCCGCATAATCCCCGAGGCATCTGATTCGGCAGGTAAATCGCTCAGCTGTTGATACAGCTTTTCCAAAGCGGTTATTTCCCTTTCCAAAGCCAGGTTTTCCTGCCTGAAAGTGTGCACGGGGTGACCAAGAGGGGCCGGTATCGAGCCACTTTGATTGATGAGTCCTTTTAAAGCCTCCCCGTGAATATCGCAGAATTTCTGCACCTCCTCAGGGGGAAGTCCCTCGGAGATCAATTCCTGTTCGACCTCCACAACCAGCCCATACGGTACCTCCCCCATAACCCGCACTAACTGCTCTCTGACTTGCTGGGGAGATTCGCCATGGTGAAGCTTTTGAATCAGCTGTTTAAGGATTTCTTTTTTCACTGCCAGGTTATCTATAGATTCATGCATCTCAATATCCTCTCGTGTCGATTAATTTGCTAAAGGAAATTTTTTAATCCAGCTTGTCCATTTGGGGCTGCACCACCTGAGTCCAACCGGTTCTCTTCCTCTCATTATATAACAAGTCATTCGATTTTAACTTGTAAATCAATCTTCACAATCTTTCAAGCAGCAGAAGTTGCTCTCAAGATGCGTAAATTATTATCTATAATTTGGGAACGCATTTAACGGGACGCTTTAGGCTTTAACGCAACCAGTTAGGATGGTCTGCGGGCGACGATCAATTTAAATATGTCACCCATCCCAATATCTTCCACGTTGACTATGGATAATCCACTCTCCCGCACACTGTCAACCGTACGGCGGTTGATATTCGCCCCCATCACCCGGACAACCAGGGGATTAGCCAGATCCATTAAAACTCCTAGCAGAGGGCGCTTGGAGCGCACATGCTCGAGCATTAATACCTTGCCTCCTGGTTTGACGACCCGCTGCAGCTCGCCAAGCCCCAGCTGAGCATCTGCTACCGAACAAAAGACGAAGGTTGCCACAACGCTGTCAAAAGAAGCGTCTGGGAAATCCAACTCCTGAACGTCCCCCAGTCGAAGGTCTACATCAAGATTAAGCTCTTTCGCTTTCTTGCCAGCCCGTTCGAGCATGCCGGGTGTCAGATCGACGGCGGTGACCTCAATCTCCTCGGGGTAGAACGGCATGTTCTTCCCGGTTCCTACACCCACTTCCAACACCCTGGGACCCTCAGCCAAGGACCACAACCGCCTGCGCCAGTGCTTGAAACGCTGTTCAGGCAGGCTTTCCATCAGGTCATAGACTGGAGCAATGCGCTGGTAGCGGGCGCGCGTCTTATCGCTTGCTCGTTTATCCATTCGATTCATAGCCTTTCGCGTTCAGGTAGAAATTATCATGCGCGCTTTTGTCGTTTAATTTTACCCCCTGAACGATCAAAATGATATCTGATTATTTCTGAATGCCTCCCGAGAGAGGCAATTATGGGGTGTTGCGGACGGATGCCTGAACCCAAATTTCAGTGCGCGGGTTTTGGGGATCGTTGCTTTCGATGATCAACCCGCGCTGCACGGTCTGACCGCCCGTATCATGAAAACCGGCATCAAAAACCAGATTTACCAGGGCAACTTTGCCTGGGGGGATCACACTGGCTGTTATCTCCGCGGTAGTGCATCCACAGGTTGTATATGCCCGGCTGATAGTCAGAGGCGCATCTCCATGGTTTGCGATTACGTAATCGCGGGTGACAACATCCTTCAGCCCAATCACACCGAAATTATGAAAAGTCTCTGAGAGGGCAATTACCGGCTGGGGATCACCTTCAGGCAGGAAGGGGATGGCTGCCGGGTTGAAAGGCTCCATCTCATGAACGGCAAACAAAGGCATGTCATAGACAACATCTTCTGGGGTGTAATCCCTGGCTGCCTGAGCTGGGCGGTTGCTAGAAACCCAGTATATACTGGCTGCTAAGAAGATCAAGCCAACCCCCAAAACAACCAGAGGAATGACTCTCTTCACTTTTCGCTTGCGGCGAGCCTGCTCTCGGACTACCTGTCTCTTCGTGAGGTATTTGTTGTTTTTGGGCATCCTTTCTTTCTCCTAATCCGGCAGTTAGCTGCCAATCTTCGCCGTCCCATGTTTTTTTATTGAATTGAGTTCCAGTCGGTTTATAGATTTCAACAACTCTCATCGTTCCCAGATGAATATGCGCTCGCTGGCATCCAGATTTGCGACCACCAGGTTGATCCTGGAGGCTTCATCCAGAAGGTAAATGCCATCCAGTTCAGCGGGGAATCTAAGGATTCCGCGGACATGATGTCCACCAGGAGAACCATCCCAACCGGTTGCCTGGATTTCAAAGCCAGTATCGGTAATCAGGGTGACCAAATCTGCCAGGTTCATGCTCAAGTCTATCGAATGGGTGTCCAGGGACACTTCAAATTCTAAGGAACCCTCAAATTTGTTGAGGTTCAAGGGAGTTACAGAAACGATAACAGCGCCTTGATCATCTTGAAGCGTAGCTCCCTCTGGCCATTGATCATTGCTCGTGGATGCCTGAGATTCAGGTGGTTGATTGGGGGGATTCTCGGCAGCCGTTACCCCCTCAAGGGATACCGCGGGCTGCTTCTCTTGATCTAACCCGGGATTCTCAAACCCCTGGTCGCTGCCCGAGGCTGAGCATGCCGCGACGATCAAAGTCACAGCGAGTATGGTAAGAAGGAAGCTCAGGTTCATTCTCATGAGGTTTGCTGAATCAAGGTAAGCTGCTGAATAGCTTTCTGTCTCTCTTTAAACAGGATGGTTGTCATGATCGCAATGCCTATCCAGGTAACGCTTAGACCAACTAACATGAACGTGGTCTGGTAGCTTGCCAGGAAGGTGGCTGCAGCTGTCATCCCGAGGATTGGCAGCACGTCGGTGACGTGGTGAGCGCAGCAAGCTACCATCGCGACGGTCGATGTTGCCCCTCCGGCGCCAGTAATTACTCCCGAAGGTGCAGAGCTGACCGCGGGGGCAAACAGCCTCTTCTTCAAAATCGTGTATAAAGACACCTGAATCCCAAAACCCAGGATGATCGGGACTACCAGCCAGCGCTCCTCCCAGAAAAGCTCGAAGGCGTGTTGGGGGCTTTCTGCCCATGAGACCAAGCCGAAGTAAATTGTGGTGATAAACAATGCACCCAGCAGCCCGGTGGCGAGCGGCAAGAGCATCCGTCTCCACAGCGACATGCGCGCTTTCCTCCTGTTTTTCATCGGATTCTGTTAACTCCCTACCAGGATAATGGATAGTTCTTTCTCTGTCATGGGCAATCTCGCCCGATCATATATAAGCTAAATTGCTCACCAGGTGCATTTCTTCCGGCAAGATAGTCATCCATTGAATGGACCGCATGAAATATCTCGTATCATGCAGTGAACCAGGATCTCCCCAAAAATGTCGCAGCAGACAGGGTGCGCGGCGGTTTAATGGTCGTCTCACAGCCCTTACGGGGAAACGATGAGCTTTCCAGCCATGCCGGAGTCATAATGGACACCATCTAACAAAAAGCAGCCAATTTCCCATTCACCAACCATATCCTCAGTAACGGTAAATGTCATGCTGGCTTGATCTCCGGTTTCTTCAAGGAGTACCATGAAGCCCCCGTGAGCTTCTCCGTGATCATCATCATTATGAATAACCGAGCCACCCATAACCATCGGTTCTACATTAGCGCTCTCGAACATGTCGACCATGTAGCCGCTGGGACGGTTATGGTCCATCATCACATTTCTACCGATCATGATTTCGTGTTCGATTAAGCCAACGTTGATTAATTCAAATGTGACTTCCTGACCCACCCTCACTTCGATGGTATCCGGTGAGAAAGCAAATTCGCTCATTTCTATCCTGAACGAGACCGGTTCAAGTGGTGGGGGATTGCTGCTACAGGCAGAAACCAGCACTGAGACTGCAGCGAAGAGAATAAGCAGGAAAGACCATTGAGATTTCATCGTTTACCTCCTGATAAGCGAATTAATTCAACCGGTTGACCCTTAACCGATTATTATGCCTATTATAATCTTATTAGTCCACTTGTTTTATAGGCAATTATGCTTATTTCTTATGTTTAACAGGGTAGGAAGGTAGTCTGTTTATAATGGGTCTGGCATGCTGTAAGGGTGATTAAAAGTCACGCATCAAACCGTGCTGGCGAGCGTATTGGATCAGCTCGTGGCGGCTGGAGAGACCCAGCTTGTTCATTAATTTGCTGCGGTGGGAGTGAATGGTACTGGGACTGACGACCAGTTTTTCGGCAATCTCTTTGTTGCTGTAACCATCCGCTAATAAGCTCAGGATTTCCTGTTCTCTGGGGCTCAGCGGCAGCTGTGTTTGTTCACCCCCCTCTGTGCGTTGGAAATAGTCTTTCAGCAGCCTTTCTGCCATCGTTGGATATAAGAATACTTCTCCTTGATTGACCACCCTGACAGCTTTAATCAAGTCACTGGCTTCAGCGCCTTTTAAAATGTATCCGCTCGCACCAGCTTTGAGCATCTCAAAAAAGTATTCATCCGAGCGATGCATGGTCAGCACCAAAACCTGGATAACTGGGAACAGGGCTTTTATCCGCCGGGTAGCCTCCAAACCATCCATTCCTGGCATGGAGATATCCATCAAGATGACATCTGGTTGCAGTGATTCAGCCAGTTTGACTGCTTGAGAGCCATCCAATGCTTCCGCGACAACATCGATATCGTCCTCGGCTTCCAATAATAAGCGCACTCCAGAACGGACAATGGTATGGTCGTCGACGATCAATACACGAATGTTCTCAAACACCGGTTATCTCCGTCAAAGGGATTTGGATGCGTACGCGCGTGCCTTTACCAGGAGCTGATAAAATTTCAAGGTTTCCGTTTAACATGGCAATTCGCTCTTGCATTCCAAGCAAACCAAAACCGCGGCGACCATTGGCATTTAGGTGCTGGCTATCGGGTTCGAAACCATCTCCATTGTCCAGGATTTCACCTTCGAATGTGCCATTCTGGCAAGTCAGCGTCATCTTCACTTCGCTGGCGGAAGCATGTCTCACGATGTTCGTCAATGCCTCCTGGTAAATTCGGTAAAGGGCGGTCTCTAATTTCGGAGGCAGTCGGTCTTTTAACCTGCTTGTATCCAGATCATACGTAATCCCAGTCCCAGCCAGGAGTCGCTCAGCATGTGCGTTCAGGGCTGATGCAAGACCAAGATCATCCAGCAAGGAAGGTCTTAATGCCAAGATCATATCATGCATTTGTGTGGCGGTTTCTTTGATCAGCTGGTGGGTTTGTTCGAGGTGGCGATTTGCTTTATGATTAGTCTCAGGGATAAGCTTCTTGATAACCTCGGTTTGCAGGGCAATCCCACTTAACGACTGACCTAATTCATCATGGAGTTCGCGGGCTACCCGCTTACGCTCATCTTCTTGGGCAGTGATCAACTGTTTAAGCAGCTCGCCTCTTTGGCTACTCTGGTGTAGCAGCTTTTCGGATAGCTCCTGGATTTCAGTGTTACGTGCTTCTACCTGTTCTGTCATCATATTGAAAGCACTGGCGAGCTGCCCAATTTCATCTTGGTGGGATTCAGGTATTGGGGCAGGCTTTTGACCCTTGCCAAAACCAGTTATTGCGCTTGCCAGACCTTCCAGGCGACGCAGGACAAAGCGGCTCATAACCAGGTTGACAACTAAGACAGTCACCAGGATCGTCCCTGCCCACCACAGCAAGCTTTCGCGCAGGTGTGCAGACAATGGACTTTCCAGGGGGGCGGTGGAAATATCCGTCAGCACCAGACCGATGAGGCGTTGTTGAGGGTCATGACATTGGGCACAGTCTGGCGTATTTTCGATCGTTTGCATGCTGCGGAAGACACGCTGACCATCTGCGGCGGTGACAACAACGCTGGCAGGGCGTTCTTCAGGGATAAGACGGTGGCAGGGCTGGCAGTCTTCCTGACGGTTATCCAATATTTGCCCGCTTCCCTGGTGATTGGGGGCAAAGATCACTTTCCCATTGGTATCCAGAAGATAAACGATACGGAACTCTTCTCTTTCTCCAATGGTGTCTAACAAGTTCTGCAGCTCCTCAAAATCAGATTTGAGCATCTGCTGGCGAAGGGTATTTTCAATCACTTTACCTGAGTGAGCAGCCAGGATGGAAAGATTAGACATTACCACCTCTCGGTGGCGTAAATATTCGACCACAGTGAAAGCGCCTAGTATCAAGACCAATGGCAACACTACCCCCAGGGTCACTTTTGCCCGCAGGTGTAAATTCAGCTTGCCTTCTGCTTTTCCCTGGGTTGTAAACCGACCAAACCAACCCAAAAGAGAAGTTTTTAATCGCATAATTTATTTTCTATCCCCAGATGGGAGAATATAAGTGATATTTCTCCTATTTATCCAAGATGGTTATCATGTTTTTCTTTCGTGGGCAACAATCAAGCACTGCCGATTATACCCTGGTTGGGAGAAATTTTGTCAGCATACACCCTTTACAGCTGCATAGGCATATATGCTTAAAGGACAATCAGGTAAATGGCGCTTGGTTTTTCCTTGGCGCGGCAATATACTGTGATCATGGTACAAACTCACACCTTTCTCAAGGTGGATGTCAACTGCGATGAAGCCATGGCTTGGTTGAAATCACACCTGGGCAGCGCTGGTCTGCAGGTAAGGCGCTCATTTGATTTTCAAACCGCGCGTGAAGCCCACACCGATTGCCCCTGCCCACATCACGCCACCAATCAATGCAGCTGCCAGCTGATCGTCCTGCTCGTTTACGGACCGGGAAGCAGTCCGGCCACTTTGGTGGTGCACAGTTATGATAACCGCACGCGGGTATCGCTGGTTAGCACCCCAGGGGTTCGCCCCGCTGCTGAACTCGAGAGACTGGTTCGCACCGCTCTCAGGTCTGTTGATATTTCAGTAGAAGAAATGTGCAAACATGCACCCTGAGTTGAATGCTACCGTTCCAGAGTGCCTGCGTTGCTTTCGAGGCGGCATTCGGAATGCTATTGCCTCCATAGAAACGCTGGAAAAAGGAGTTTGGTGAATTATATCGGACGCTCACTAAGCATCCGAATTTGTTCAAGGAGGTTTGCTTATGAAAAAAGTGACAGATTCCCTCTCACTTCCAATCGAAGGGATGACTTGTGCTGGATGTATCTCTACAATCGAGAAGGCGATCAAAGATTTGCCTGGAACTGCAAATGTGGTAGTCAATTTGGCAACCAACAAAGCCAGCCTGGATTACGATCCAGACCAAATAACCAGGGGGGAAATGATCAAAGCCATCCAGGAAGTTGGCTATACCGTCCCCGAGGCGGAAATTACGCTGGATGTTAGCGGCATGACCTGTGCTTCCTGTGTAGCGCATGTGGAAGGTGCCCTTACCGGTTTGGATGGTGTCATCAGTGCAGTTGTCAACCTGGGTTTAGGCAGCGCCCGGGTCAAGTACTTTCCTGGGGTCGTCTCGACCAGCCAGATGAAAAGAGCGATCCGCTCAGTAGGTTATCAAGCCAGCGAACGCGATCCTGGTGTAGATGCCCTGGACCGGGAGAGACAGGCGCGCCAGAACGAAATTCGCCGCCAGGGCATCAACCTGCTGGTCGCCGGTAGTTTGGGAATTCTGGTGATGATCGGCACTTTCTATGACATGCTGGGTGCCTTCAAAGTATTAGTACCAGAGTGGCTTTCATATAAATGGGTGTTGGGTTTACTCACAACCCCGGTTGTCTTTGGGCCAGGACGCCAATTCTTCAGCAACTCGTGGAACGGTCTGAAACGGGGCGTCACCGACATGAACCTGCTGTATGCTACCGGGATTGGAGCTTCTTATTTCATCGCCCTTGTCAACACGCTGTTCCCTAATGCCGGCTTTGGTGGAGAAGGAGCGGTATTCTATGAGAGTGCCGCGCTGCTTACCACCTTTATCATCTTAGGGCGCTGGCTGGAAGCCCTCACCAGAGGACGCACTTCGGAAGCCATCCGCAAACTCATGAAGCTGCAGCCTAAAATTGCGCGTGTGATCCGCAACGGGATTGAAGAACAGATCCCTTCCGATGAGGTCGAGATCGGGGATTTGATCCTGGTTCGCCCTGGGGAAAGCATCCCGGTTGACGGACAGGTTGAGGATGGTTATTCGGCAGTGGACGAGTCGATGTTGACCGGCGAGAGCTTGCCCGTGGAAAAGAGACCGGGTGATAATGTCATCGGAGGGACGCTGAATAAGACCGGTGCTTTTAAATTCACCGCAAACCGCATCGGTCAGGAAACTGCCCTGGCACAAATCATCAAACTGGTCGAAAATGCCCAAGCCAGCAAAGCCCCGATCCAAAAACTGGCTGACTTCGTAGCTGGGAACTTCATTCTGGCTGTACATTCACTGGCAGTGATCATGTTCGTGTTTTGGTTTTACTTTGGCTACCAGCTCTACTTCGACCCCAACACGAGCTTTATGCTTTCCCCATATAACTTGGGCGAAATTGGCGTATTCGGGTTCGCTCTGCTCTTATCGGTTACTGTCTTGGTGATCTCCTGTCCCTGCGCGGTTGGCTTGGCGACCCCCAGCGCCATGATGGCCGGCACCGGAAAGGCTGCTGAGTTCGGTGTCTTGTTCAAAGGTGCTGAGGCGATCGAAAAAGCCAGTAAATTGAAGACCATCGTTTTCGACAAGACCGGGACATTAACCAAAGGTGAACCATCGGTAACTGATATCATCGCTGAAGGTGAGGCTAATTTAAGCAGCGCCACTGACGAAGGTGAAACCAATGATTTAGCACTGACGATCTTGCGCCTGGCTGCTAACACTGAGAAAAATTCCGAGCACCCGCTGGGTGAAGCCATCGTGCGCGCCGCTGCAAGCCAGGATCTGCCGCTCGAAGATCCCCAATGGTTTAATTCTATTCCCGGTCATGGGGTAGAGGCAACTATTGATGGGTTTTCTGTACTTTTGGGAAACCGCAAGCTGATGGCTGAACGGGAGATCGATATCTCAACTCTGCTTACCCAGGCTGAAATGCTTGAAAAAGAGGGCAAAACGGTCATGTTCGTGGCAGCCATCTCATCAGCCCAGGGAGATCAGGTTCAATCTCGAGCTGAAGAGCCGTCAGCAATGATCGATACCCGTTTAGGATTGATTGCAGTTGCGGATACATTAAAAGAACATTCGATCGAAGCGCTCCGACAACTTCGCAAGCTGGGGTTGGAGGTGGCAATGATCACCGGTGATAACCAACGCACAGCCGAGGCGATTGCTCGCCAGGTCGGTATAGACCGGGTGCTGGCAGAAGTTCTGCCTCAAGATAAAGCCGAGGAGATCAAGAAACTGCAAAGCACTGGCAAGAAAGTCTCCATGGTGGGTGACGGTGTCAACGATGCACCTGCATTAGCTCAAGCGGATGTGGGTATCGCCATTGGGTCCGGTACGGATGTTGCTAAAGAGACTGGAGAAGTGATCCTGATCAAGGACGATATTCGCGACGTGG
>JACUUU010000111.1 GCA_014859065.1 Anaerolineales bacterium | reverse complement strand
CCAAGGGGTGACTGTAAAAACCTTCCAGATTATGGATCTGGGAGGTTTTTCGTTGTGCACTCATTAAGGACAGTTACTGGCAGGCGAGGGAACTAAGGGTTTGGTTGAGAGAGCGCTGTTGCTAAAACACTGTCACCCGAGAAACCGTAAGCGAAAGCAATTAATTCTACCGGGTGGTATGCAGGTATACCGGTTACAATGGTAATCTGCCACCGGCAGGTCTCACTATCGCAGATTACCAACCCACTGTTGGAGCTTTGAACAAAATCGAACAGCGGTTTGCCCACATCCAGGGCGACCTGGTATTTTTCTGTTTTGTAACCGTATGTGCCGGCTATTCCGCAGCAGGCAGCATGGCTTTCAACGATCTGCAGTTCAGGGATCAGATTGAGCATCTCGACGCCAGGATTTCCAAGGCGGTGTGCGCGGTATTGGCAGGGAGCGTGGTAGGGGAGCGCATAATGTAGGGGTTTGAAATTGGTGTTCAGACTACCTTCTTCGAGCAGAAGCAGTAAAAATTCGTTGAAGTCGTAAGTGTTCTCTGCTACCAGTCGGGTATCCTCATCATTCATATCGAGTAGTTCGGGAGCCTCCTCCTTTAGCGTCAGCGTGCAGCTTGTAGAAGTACCGACGATAGGGATGCCTTGTTTAGCAAATCTGCTCAGAGATCGCACGTTGTTCTGGTGGTAAGATCGAGCTGCCTTGAATTCACCGTTGGATAGCAGCGGCAAACCGCAGCAGTTTTGGGGAGGAATAATGACCTCGAAACCGTTTGCTTCCAGGGCAAATATGGCAGCCTGCCCGACGCGCGGTTCGTAATATTCTGTTGAACATCCATGGAAATAGACCACTTGCCTCCGCTGATTGGTAGGCTTCGGATGTCGCCGGAACCAGGAGGTGAATCTCTGCTTGGTGAATTTTGGCAAAGGAGCGTCTTTGTGTATCTGCAGCAGCGCCTCCATACCCCATCGAACCAGGTTATTCGATAGTACATAGTTTGCTAGCGGCGCCACTGGCTGCCCTATTTTTCCGAGCAGTTCTGAGCGAGCGATCATGTTGTTGCGCAGCCTGGTGCGGAAGGAAAACATGCCCTGCTCTACCATTCTGGCACGCGCGCGGGCGTTAATTTCGGCGATTTTTACTCCCGTCGGGCATGCCATATTGCACATCCGGCAACCGCTGCAGTAATCCACCGACTTGTCCGGAGAAGGCTGCTTTGACCCGCGAAAGCGTCCCGCTTGGGGACCTTCATACTTCGGCCCTGGGAACAGGTCTGTAACTGTTGATACCGGACATTTGGTTACACAAATATTGCACTTGATGCATTGATCGAGGCTGAATTCAACCAGGCTTGGTCTTGCGTGGACCATTGAAGGGGTTGGTTGCGCGTGTTTGTGGTTCTGTTTCATATAGTTTTTTCGTAGTTAGTTTATCGTTGAATGCAGGTTGTTGTCAGCAAGCAAATTGCCAACCACATACCCCGACACCAGACCAATACCATCGAAGGACCTTTCTTGCAGGCAGTCGGTATTTGCCAGTAGATTCCCGGCAGCGTAAAGGTTCTTATAAACGACCTGCCTTTGGGGGTCATTCGGTTGGAACTTTTCGTTTATAAGTACACCTGCCCGGTAAATTGGGTGACCTTCCTGGTTGAGGAAAATTCGATTGAACCATTCCCCATGCTTACTTGGTGCTTCTAAAGGCAGGTCAAAGACCACCTCGTGCACCTCACCTCCATAATTAGCCCGGATGCCGCCTCCGAGTATCCCTCCTGTTGCGAGTACAAATTGGGAAGCGTGATGTGCACGCCGTCGGGCAGCTGCTTCGCACCACACTGCGGTGATATGATCGTCTCGGCTTTCGGCTGCTACAGCCTCCATTCCGGTGTAGACGCGGTTGCCCTGCGCTTCGATGCTGGCAATTAACAAGTTGTGAAGGCGTATGCCGGGGATGGAGGGGGGCAGCGAAGGGATTTCAAAGACCTCACGGTCAAGGTGTTCTTCCAGGTCGCGCTTCACTTCGAGTGAGTTATCGAAGCCCAGGACGGCGGGGAATCCAATCCTTGTGGCTGAAGCAATTTTCGGTTTAAGGATTTGAGCCACCTCGGCGCGGAAATCGCTGCTCTCGAAAAGGCGCGCCAGGGTATGCGTATAGGTGAAACGGCGTTCACGCATTTGAGTTGGCGAAATGGTAACCGCTTCGGCGGGAATCCCTTGGGCTGAAAGGTTCGCTGCGATCAAACCGGGATAGAAATCGACCAGACCTTCAAAACCGACCAGTAGCATAGGATCCGAACGGCTGAGGTCTCCGGCGGTCATTGTTTCCGGAGCCAGGCAGGTCGGTCGAAATGCCCCAACTGCCGACGGCAGGCACCAATTCCGCTCTAGAGAACCATGCATGGGGTAATGCGCCTTTGCGCACAAGTCCTTGAATGCCAGGATGGCGCCTTCGATGGCTTCAAGACCTGCAATTGCGTAGGGGTGGCGGGGGTGATCGCCGGTTAATTTCTCCAGACCTATCAGGGGGGAATCCAATGCTTCCTGGTTGGTAAGTGGATAATAACCCAAAATGTCGATACAGCCGCTGTGCCAGTGAGTTGCTCCCCACCCTTTGGAGATCAGGTTGGCGCGCAACCCATGTTCGCCAGCCTGCCAGGCAGTCACTAATCCAGCCAAGCCAGCCCCAATCACCAGCACATCAGGTTGTGAAAATTGGGCTGTGTGTGCATAGGCAGCCAACGCTGAGGAGGATGTTTGGGCTGCTCTGTGCTTGACTTCCAAACCTGCCCTGCCTTTCGTTGGTAGGGTTTGTTCATCGCGAATTTGTTGGTTCCCTATTCCAATCAATTCGTGGCTTATTGGAATTTCCGCAAGATCAACTTCCTCACCTCCCAGAGCTGAAAAACGTGGTCCAGGCAGGTGGTCAATATTCAATATGCTCATATAGATCAACTCATCCAGCCGCTCCTGACGCAGCTGCTGCCCCCACAGGACAGGTAAAAGACCTTTCCAGCGCGATTGCAGGAAATCCCTCAGGGCGGTATTGGTCGATTCGACCGGGGATTTGGTAAGATCGTGGAGCATGCCCGCAACCCGGTATGTGCAAAATCCACCCTGGCAGGGTCCCATACCCAGGCGCACATCGCGGCGCACATCGTCAATGCTCCTGGCTTGTCCTGTGATGATAGCCTGTGCGACTTCATCGCGGGTGGCAAGCTCACACTCACACACCAGGTCTCCGTAGAGCTGCTCTTTTTCCACTCTGGCAAGTCGTGCCCCTAAGTGATGGTGTCCGTTAGATGCTTCGATATGGATTATTTGCTCCTGGTAGGTGCGGCAGGTTCGCTCAACCCCTAGTTTGGTGCAGACCAGGTCAACCGTCATTTCTGCCATCTTGCGGAACGTCGTCCATTTACCGCCGGTAATTGTGACCAGACCGTTAATGCCGTCCCGTGTCTCGTGATCCAGCAGGACGAATGCGCGGGTAAGCTTGCGGTCATCTTGGGACTGTGTCTCGGCGTATAGAGGGCGTACCCCAGCCCATGCGCGTAAGATGCGCATTTCTTTTAGCCCTGGGATGGCTTTTTCACCTTCTTCCAGGAGTAAATGCACCTCCCAGGGTTCGATCGAGTAGTGGTCCGGATTTTTAACCGGCACATCGGTTGTTCCCAGCACCGCCACGGTATGGGCGGGAACGATGATGTCTCCATCCGATGGCGACTTACATCGGTTGATCACAGTGTGAACGATCCGCTGGTTGATTGCTACCAGGGTGCCTTTCCCGGGGATGATGGGTATATTTATCTTGGCTAGCTCGCCGATATGACCGGCCCATGCTCCGCTGGCGTTGATCACCATATCCGCTGAGATCAAGACTTCTTCGTCCTTGATCAGGTCATGGCAGTAAGCGCCGGAAACCCGATTCCCATTGAGCAACAGGTCAGTTACTTGATGGTAATTGAGTATCCGCGCGCCGTACTGGCGGGCCGATTCTACGTTTGCTTCGGTAGCCAGGAAAGAATCGGCAGACGCATCTGGGACGCGGAAGCAGCTCGTGATAGCAGGATTGAGCTGTGGTTCCTCCCGCAGCATTTGATCGACAGGAATTTCTTCAATGGGAATACCTGCATCCATGCAACCGTTAATGAAAAGCGGGACGTAATCTGCATCGTCCCATGGTGTCAGGACGAAGAAACCACCACTGTCCTCGATGCAGAAGGGCATTATTTTGCGTAGGATGCGGTTTTCCTCGATGCACTCGCGCGCAGCTTGTGGATCTTTGACCACATAGCGCCCCCCACTGTGCAGTAGCCCATGATAGCGCCCTGTGGTGCCGTGTGAGTAGTCGCGCTTTTCGACCAGAACGGCGTCAAAACCACGCATCGCCAGATCACGGACGGTTCCCGCTCCGGTTGCGCCTCCGCCAATTACTAGGATTTCAGTTTGGATGTTTTGCATTTTGTTTAAGTGGGTGAGTTTGTGTTTGACCAGGCGGTATTGTCGATGTAAATTGCAACATAGTTCATTGATTATCTTCTATTCAAACTCTTCAGAATCTTATTATAATTGGTGTTGACTCGTTTGCTGTATGTTTATTGATATCTTTTCTGCTTTCATAAATTCTTTTTCTGGGGAAGGTCGATTTATTTGTCAGGTCACCCAACCACGTGATTGAATAGTTACAGCGTATATTCAGAGCTATGACAACATGTGCATGGTTTCTCCAGGAGGTTTTGAATGGCAAAGTATGTTGCCGCAGTTGACCAGGGTACCACCAGCACCCGCTGTATGATCTTCGATCACAGCGGGAAAGTGATCAGTATCGATCAGAAGGAACACGAGCAAATCTACCCCAAAGCGGGCTGGGTTGAACATGATCCCATGGAAATCTGGGAAGCCACCCAGGGAGTGGTCAAGAATGCTGTCGCAAAGGCAGATGCACAACCCGGCGATATCGTCGCTGTCGGAGTCACCAACCAGCGTGAAACCACCATCGTTTGGGACCGCAAGACTGGGAAACCCTTCAGCAACGCCATTGTCTGGCAGGATACCCGCACAGACCAGATCTGTAACCATCTGGCTCAAGATGGTGGCCAGGATCGCTTCCGCTCCAAGGTAGGTTTGCCGCTGGCGACATACTTCTCCGCACCCAAGATCATGTGGATGTTAGAAAACGTGCAAGGTCTGAGAGCAGCTGCTGAGCACGGCGATGCCATCTTTGGCACTATCGATACCTGGGAAATCTGGTGGTTGACCGGTGGACCAAAGGGTGGCGCCCATGTCACCGATGTTACTAATGCCTCTCGTACCATGTTGATGGACCTGGAGACCCTGGATTGGGATGGCAAAATCCTAGACATTATGGGAATCCCGCGCCAGATGCTCCCGCGGGTGGTGCCTTCCAGCGATCCGGATGCCTGGGGTTTTACCGCCAAAGGCGGTCCCTTCAGTGACGCTATTCCCGTCTGTGGTGACCTGGGAGACCAGCAGGCTGCCCTGGTTGGTCAGACCTGTTTCAGCCCCGGTGAAGCCAAAAATACCTATGGCACCGGCTGCTTCATGCTGCTCAACACTGGCACAGAACCTGTACCCTCCAAGAGCGGTTTGTTGACCACTTTGGGTTACAAGGTTGGTGACCAATCGGCTGTATACTGCCTGGAAGGTTCCATCGCCATTACCGGCGCCTTGGTGCAGTTGCTGCGGGACAATTTGAAGATGATCGAAAAATCTACTGATGTCTCAGAACTGGCAGGCACGGTGGAAGACAATGGCGGCATCTACTTCGTGCCGGCCTTTTCCGGTTTGTATGCACCCTACTGGCGCAATGATGCGCGCGGGGTCATCGTCGGACTGACGCGCTACATTAATCGCGGCCATATCGCTCGCGCTGCTTTGGAGGCTACCGCTTTCCAGACCCGCGAGGTGCTGGATGCTATGGAGAAAGATTCTGGTGTTCAGCTGAAAGCCCTCAAAGTTGACGGCGGTATGGTTGTTAACGATCTGCTCATGCAGTTCCAGGCAGACATCCTGGGAGTGCCAGCTGTGCGTCCCATGGTAGCTGAAACCACCGCCTTGGGAGCAGCCTACGCCGCTGGCTTAGCCCAGGGATTTTGGGGCAGCCTGGATGACCTGCGCCAGAACTGGCAGATCGACAAGACCTGGGAACCCAGAATGGATGCGCAAACCCGTGAAAAGCTTTACAAGGGTTGGCTCAAAGCGGTAACGCGAACTTTTGATTGGGTTGAATGATTCACATTAAGAAATGCGCTGGATACTCTTCTTAATTACTTTGCTCCTCGGGGTTGTACTGGGCTTGCTCTACGGCTGGGTGGTCAAACCGAGCTTCCAGGTTGGTTCTACCCCGGATTCTCTGCGCTCAGATTACCAGGCCGATATGGTACTGATGGTGGCGGAAGCATACCAGGTCGATGGCGATTTAGTGCAGGTGGTGCGGCGCTTAGCCCCACTGGGTGAAAATCCACCCGGGGAACATCTCCAGCGAGCAATCGCTTTGGGAACTCAGATTGGCTTCTCCTCAGCCGATATCGAGCTGCTCGAAATCCTGGCTGCTGACTTGAGAGACTGGGACCCGGCCGAGGTGAGGGATTCGCAGTGAAAGACGATCGAGGTCCCTGGTACCTACTTACCGGGGTTGTCTTGGGTATTGCCGTGGGCTTGTTTTACTCTTGGGTGATTTCTCCAGTCGAGTATGTCAATACCTCTCCCTCTGATTTACGGGCTGAGTATAAAGACCAATATCGTGCCCTGGTCGCCATGGCTTATTTATATAATGAAGACTTGCAGCGTGCCCAGGAACGCCTGGATTTGCTCGATGACGCAGATGTAGCTCAGAACCTGGCAGAACAGGCTCAGCGCTACCTGGCAAGCGGACGCGATTCCCAGGCTGCCCAGGCATTGGGTTTGTTAGCGGTTGCCATCGGACGCGGCGCAGACCAGCAAGAAATACCTACACCTATCCCCAAATGAACCTCACCTGTGGGGACCTGTAATACGGATAAATTAGGTCAAATGTACCCTGAAATTTAGGTCAAATGTACCTTCATGCTCGCCCCATTTTCTGTTAAATTATGGATAGTGAGGTGGTAAGTGTCCCGGTAATTGATTATTTAGGATGCTCGTTGGTTGAGACGCTTACCTTGATCTGCTGCACTATGGCGAATTGATTGTCAATAATTTATAGTTATGGAGTACACCGATGAAAATATTGATTGACCGCACCAAATGCAATGTTTATGACCCGGCTTGCGAAGCGCATTTCAGCTGGCACTTTCTGCGAGAGGAAATTACGCCGGTGGACTGCACTTTGGAAGTGATCGATGATGGCCGTCCGGAAAGGACTTTCGTCATCAAAGATAAGGATAGCTTGGAGAAAGTATTGGTAGTCGATGACGATAATCTGGCAGAAGCATACGATTCCTGGATTCTCGCCTGGGAGAAAGAACGCCAGGTCCAGGGTTGAACTGGTGTTAAGATCCTGCCTGTAGGTTTAAGACAAAGATAGAACCTTAACTAAGAGATCGATCCCAGTTTGTATGGTCTTGTCTTCTTGGTCCAGCGCCGGGTTTATAGCTGCCAGGGTCAATGCTGCCAGGGAGGTATGGTTGCTTATACTGCTGGCAGCATCTGTTAATTGCTGTGGGGAAATGCCATTGGAGGACTTGAAACTGACCCCAGGCGCATAATGCGGGTCGATGCAGTCGATATCCACATGTAAATATACTTGCGCCACATTGCCAAAACAAGCTTGGGTAGCCGCCTCAACTTTTCCGGTCGAGATATCTGCTGGAAATAAGCATGTTATTGCCGAACTCTCCAGAAGATCGATTTCCGGGTCATCCAGGTCGTGGACTCCTAGGAGCATAACGCGGGACTCGTCAACCGGTTTTTCAAGCCCGGCATCCCAGCGCAACCTGTCCAGACCGTGGCCGCAAACGCTCGCCAGAGGCATGCCGCCCAGGTAACCCGATAATGTGGTTTCGGGGGTGTTGAAATCGCCATGCGCGTCGAACCAGGCAATGCCGAATTCCTCCTCCCCCAGGTAGCGCCGCAGACCGGCGCAAACCCCGATGGCGCTCAAACAGTCTCCCCCCAGAATGACCGGCAGCGTATGGATTGCCTGGGCGTGGACCACCAGGTCAGCCAGGGCAGCCTCCAACCGTCCCAACCTCTCTAACCGCGCTCCCCCTCCCAGGTCGCTGGGGGTTTCCAGCTCCGCTTTCACCCAAATTTTCTCGGATTGCAGGCGCTCCAGCAGTCCAGCCTCTTTCAGCGCTTGTGGCGCCAGGCCCATGCCGGCGCGAAACTCATCCAAATCATAGGGTACGTAAATTAAGCTAATATCCATACAGCTCTTCCTTTCACGCGCCTCTCAGGCGCCAGTCCAGGGCGCTGAAACGCTGAGAGACTTTATCCGTAAAGACGGCGATGGAAATCGCCCGTTTGCTGCCCACCAGCACGCACAGCTGTCTGGCGCGCGTGATGGCGGTGTAAATCAGGTTTCTCTGCAGCATCATATAGTGGGCGGTCACCAGCGGTACTACCACTGCGGGGAACTCCGACCCCTGCGATTTATGCACGGATACGGCATAAGCCGGGACGATCTGGTCGGCCTCGCTCCACTCATAGCTGACCCGCCGTCCCTCAAAATCCACTGTCAGGGTTTGCTCGATCGAGTCTATCTCAACCAGTCTGCCGATATCCCCATTGAAAACCTCTTTGAGGTAATCGTTTTGAATCTGCATCACCTTGTCGCCGCTTCGGAAGGTATGTCCGAACAGGGATTTCTCAGGTTTTTTGGGTGAAGGTGGGTTCAGGGCAGCTTGAAGGCGCAGGTTCAAAGCGTCGACGCCGGCCGGTGTGCGGTGCATAGGTGCTAACACCTGGATATCCTCGTGTGGGTCGAGCCCGAACCGGGCTTGGATGCGCCTGCACACTACCTCTTCGACCCAATAGGCAGCCTCATCGGCGCCATCTGCTGGGAACAGGAAAAAGTCATGGCTGTCCTTGGGAAACAGCGGCAGCTTGCCCTGGTTTATGCGGTGTGCGTTGGTGATGATATGAGATCCAGCCGCCTGGCGGAAAATTTGGGTCAGGCGCGTGACCGGCGCCAGTTCGCTGGCGATCACATCGCGTAGCACATCGCCGGCGCCTACCGAGGGCAGCTGATCGACATCTCCCACCAGCAGCAGATGCGTGCCCGGTCGCAGTGCTTTGAACAGGTGATTGGCTAAGATGATATCCAGCATGGAGACCTCATCCACCACCAGCAGGTCTACTGGCAGAGGTCTCTCCTGATTGTGCTTGAAGCCTTCGCCAGGTTTGAATCCCAACATACGGTGGATGGTTGAGGCTGGCCTGCCGGTAGCTTGAGAGAGGCGCTTGGCAGCGCGCCCGGTGGGCGATGCCAGGGCGTATTTTTTACCGCCCGATTCCAGCGCCGCGATCAACGCCTGGATGGCGGTCGTCTTGCCTGTCCCGGGACCACCGGTAAGCACCGAGACGGGATGCCTCAGCGCGGTTTGGATCGCTTTCCTCTGCTCGGCAGACAACCCTGCCTCCAGGGTTACGAACATCTGCGGCAGGTCACTCAACCTGGTTGGGATGGTGTAAGCCAGGGTGCGTAGCCGATCGGCTACCCCTCTCTCACTGGCATACATGGCAGGTAGATATAGAGCCGCTTGACCGTATGCCGGCGAGCTCTCCGCGGTCGTTTTCAGCAGGCTGCCACCTGCCTGTCTCTCCGGTTGCGGTAACTCTCCTGTACCTGTGTTGATTGGGATCGGTAGGATTTCGCGGCGCAGACGCTGTGTGTCCACCAAACGCTCTATCGCTGGTTTAACCTGCGCGGCGGGTACCTCCAGAAGTTCTTCCGCCCGCTCGCACAGTTTCCCCTGGGGAGAATAAACGTGACCGTCATCGCTCATCTGATTGATGGCGTAAACCAGGCCTGCTTCGATGCGTGCGGGGTGGTCGTGAGGCAGCCCCAGAGATTGTGCGATCTTATCTGCGGTCTTGAAACCTACCCCGTGGATGTCAGCAGCCAGCTGGTAGGGATCGGAGCGCACCACCTCCAGCGAGCGCTCACCGTATTGCTTATAGATTTTCACCGCCAGGTTGGTGCTTATGGCATGCCCGTGCAGGAAGAGCATGATTTCCTTTACCTGTCTTTGCTCCTCCCAGGCGCTGGCGATCAGTGAGGCTCGCTTGGGGCCGATATCGGGAACCTCGGTCAATCGCTGTGGTTCTTTTTCGATCACCTCCAGGGTGTCTTTCCCCAGGTGTTTGACGATGCGCGCTGCCAGCTGCGGGCCGATGCCTTTGATCAACCCCGAGCCCAAATAGCGTCGCATCCCCTCCAGCGTAGCCGGCGCGCTCTGCTCGCAGCTGTCCGCTTGGAACTGCCGGCCATGCCGGGGATGAGTGCTCCACCTGCCGCGCAGGTGCAGGTGTTCTCCGCAAGAGACCTCTGGCAGGTAGCCGGTGATCGTTATCAAGCCAGCGCGATCGGCACCCAGCTTCTTGCCAGTGTCCAGGCGCAGGCGTATTACGCTGTATCCATTTTCCGGATTGGTATATGTAATCCGCTCAACAGT
>JACUUU010000451.1 GCA_014859065.1 Anaerolineales bacterium | reverse complement strand
ATTGCTTATCAAAGCGAATTATCGAAAATTAAGACGGGGCCATGCCAATTGGCGTCATTCAAAAAATGCTCTTCAAACTGACCATGGGTATATTCATCGATTATCCGGCGCCAAAAAGCTTGCGCTTCAACATCATTTACAACTTGAGCAACTTCCCATCGTCGAGGATAACGGTTGAAGACCTCCCGAGCCACATATCTACCAACCCCTTTCCGACGGTACTTGCGCAAGACAAAAAACTCAGTGACTTTCATAGGTGGAAATGGATACTCTTCAGCGAGCTGGTCAAAATAAGTGCCCTCTCGCAGCAGCACGAAACCCACCAGAACACCATCAACCTTGACCAAGTAGGGATAGCGACCCGCCTCGGTCCAATAATGGTCAAGGTACCGATATCCAAATAGACCAAATTCGTCTACATCATCCCCTTCAATAACACTGAAGTCATAGGAATAGAGCTCCATGAGATTACGCAGAACAGCTTTCTGCCAGTATTCAGCTTTCCTCAGTTGGATATCCATTAATTATCTCCACTTAACAAAACCTAAATGTCCCCAATAACCCAAACACCTAGCAGCCATTAACCTCGATAAGGTTAACGGTTGAGAAGCGGATCAACCCCTCTCCTCCAACACTCCTTTAAAGGCGTGCAAAGCCAGCAAGTACGAGCGCCACCCGAACCCGGCTATAACACCAATGCATACTGGCGCGATCAAAGAATGACGGCGAAACTCTTCGCGCGCCTGGACATTGGACAGATGCACTTCTATAACCGGCAATTGGATTGCTGAAACTGTATCCCGCAATGCCACCGAAGTATGGGAGTAGCCAGCGGGATTGAACACCACTCCGCATGCCCAATCGCGTGCAGATTGTAAGGCATCCACCAGGTCACCTTCACTATTGAACTGCATACTGCGCACTTGCAGCCCTAAATCCTGAGCAACTGAAGCCAGCCGGCGATCGATCTCATGCAGAGTCAAATGCCCATAAATCTCCGGTTCACGTTTTCCAAGCAGGTTTAAGTTCGGACCGTGGAGAACAAGGATTTCTTTCATAGGACCTCCGGAAGAGTTGGAGAAAAAGACAACGGGTAAAAGCATTGGGTCATGACAAGATCAATTCCTCCAGGTTTTCGATCTCGCAACCAGTTTTGACCTCACCAATCCGGATTGGCAGCGAAAACCGCACCTTGCCGGCTGAGCGCTTCTTGTCGACCCCTACAGCTAAGAGCACATCTTCCCGGCTGATATTTGCAGGCCAGGACACAGGCAAACCCAATCCCCTCAACACCTCGGATAGCCGATCAGCCAACCCTGGCTCAGCCAATCCATTTCGTTCGGCGATGCGGGCTTCAATCACCAGACCAATGGAAATCGCTTCACCGTGGCGAAGCATGTAACCAGACGCAGCTTCCAGGGCATGACCGATGGTGTGACCGAGATTGAGGACAGCGCGTAAATCTTGCTCGAAAGGATCTCTCTGGATCACCTCGATTTTTACCGCCATTGCTCTGCGCACGACTTCACCCCAATCTCGGCTGATTACATCCCACCCATGAGCGCACCGCTCGAAAAGTTCAACATCCCCGATAATGCCAGCCTTGACCACCTCAGCCAATCCAGCGCGGAGTTCAGCCTGAGGTAAGGATTCCAGTGTGGTCGGATCTGCAAGGACAAGTCGAGGGGGATGGAAAGCGCCTACCAGGTTTTTCCCTTGAGGCAGGTCAACAGCAGTTTTACCTCCCAGGCTGGCATCGGTCATAGCCAGCAGTGTGGTTGGAAGCACTACA
>JACUUU010000110.1 GCA_014859065.1 Anaerolineales bacterium | reverse complement strand
AATGCTCACGGCTAAACCGTGTATTTGCAACCTGCTTGAATTGGATGCGAAGTATTCCAAAACTGAAGCAATGCTGTGTGAATCCAGGCCGATTGGGCCTAGCATGACAGCGATGATTGTTATCAATGCTCCAAGCATAGCAAACAAACCACCGATCCGGAAGAGAGATTGTTTTTCTGTCATTGTGATTTTCCTTTAAAGCGCTAACTTAATATTAATTTTTTATCGCTATGTTTTTATTCATCTGGATTTCTCCAGCAATTCTTTCAGATTTTTCAAATCTTTTTCCATTTGACTTTTTTGTTGTCTCAATAGAACGGGTTCAGCCAGCTTGAAGAAACCTCCAGGCTCAGCTAAGATTGTCTCAGATACCTGTGTTCCATTGGTTAATTCCTCACAGATTACCTTGCCACTTAGAGGGAATGGTACTGAGGTAGCTTTCCAAGCATAAATTTTTGGAGGCTGATAATCTACGACAATACCTGTAGTTTCAATTTTGCGACCCATGACTTGCATATCGTAGGTATAAGTTGAGCCAATACTCACAGGTCCTGATGAGGTAATCTCGGCTTTTAACAGGTTGTTTCTCCAATTTGGATGCTGCTTGAAATTAGTTATTTCTTTGAAAGCTTCTTCGATTGGGCAGTTGATGATAATACTTGCTTCAAGTGTTGCCATAATTTGCCTCCTTTTACGAATTATGGTTAAGGTTTTTAACCATTTTGAACAAGATTGTTTAGTTATGATAAATGGTCACAACATAAGCATCTTGTAGATTGCACCTAGATTGAACGTTAATTTCTGCCAGTTATCGCCATAGTCAGTCGAGTGCCACACTTCTCCATTAGCAAAACCTGCATAAAGTTGACCGGAAATATTTGGGTCTGTAACCAAGGCATTTGCCATATAATCCATGGGATCAGGTAAACCTCCACCCAGCTTCTCCCAGGCAGCCCCTCCTGAGGAACGATAAATGGCAGCATTCGAACGCCCATAAACGTGAGCTGCCGGTTCAAAGAAAGATTTTCCAGAGAAGAAGGGGGAGGCTGAGATATACCACACTTCCGGTTTGCCAGAGTCAGCTGCACAAGCCCAACCATACCGGCGGTCAAGACCTGATTTAGGTCGTTGCCATGTAGCACCACCATCGCGAGAATACGCTGCACCTCCCCCTCCAGCCTCGTAAACCCAATTCCCATCCCTGGCATGAAAGGTCAGTGAATGACAGTCTCGTATGGCTGCTTTGCGGTGGTTTGACCAAGTTTTACCTCCGTCAATGCTGCGAACTACTGCTCCAAACTCTATTCCAGCTGCGATAACGTCTGCATCCGTGGGTGAGATAGAAAGTCCCATTACATAAGCACGCCAATCAGGAGGTTCAGCAGGTGAACGCCACCAGCGGCGACCACGTATTTTCTGGAACGAATCCAACTCCATCCATTCATTTTCCCCATTTTGGTTCACATAAATACCCGCCGGTTTTGTTCCGGCATAAACTTGTCCAGGGATATGGGGACTGACGGCTAAAGATTTGACCATTTTTCCGCTCATGCCGGCTGATGTCCAATTTTTCCCCTGGTCGCTTGAGCGTAGAACCCCATTGCCTTGTGTTCCTGCATAGATAATGCTTGGATTGAGCGGGTCAGAAGCCAGACAGCGGATATCCTGATCTTTCAATAGGAACTCAATTGACCAATCATCATCCATGTTCTGAATTACTCGAGCAAGTCCCTGATCGGTTGTGGCTAAGAATACTTTTGCATTCATTCAAATCACCTGTCCTTTTTCCTGAGTTTTCATAACTCAAAATCACCTTTTTTACTATCTTTACTAACCGACTAGACAGGTGAGATCATACAATAAAGCTTATCCCAACGTCAGGAGACAGGTGTCCTCAAAAACACCCCATATTTATTAGGACAAATATTGGGACAATTATCTTAAATATGTATAGGTACAAATAAATTAATTGAATTTAATCGAGAGCCAATAAAGTAAATGGTAATCGGGAGAAAACACTGGGAGATATCTGGGATATAATCACTGAGAATTTTCACACTGAAAAGAATAATTATGAAGACTTATCTATATTTCACTGTGTTTGCTGCGGGATTGACCACCCTGGCTGTGGAACTATCTGCCTCTCGTTTGCTGGGTAATGTCTTTGGTACCAGCAACCTGGTTTGGGCAAGCATCATTGGCTTGATCCTGATCTACCTGGCAGCTGGATATTTTATTGGAGGACGTTGGGCAGACCGGTCACCGAATTTTCGCACCATGTATACCATCTTGCTGGGAGGGGCATTTCTTTCTGGTCTGGTGCCTTTAGTATCTGCTCCAGTGCTTCGCATGGCTGCCAGTGCTTTTGAGCGTTTAGAACTGGCAGTCCTTTTCGGTTCGTTTACAGCAGTTCTGATCTTATTTAGCATCCCAATCACTTTTTTAGGGATGATCTCACCATTTGCCATTCGCCTATCGATTAGCGACCCAACACAAGCAGGCACAATTTCCGGTAGGATTTACGCCATTTCCACATTGGGATCGTTTATTGGCACTTTCCTTCCGGTTTTGATCCTGATTCCATTGATTGGAACTACTCGAACTTTCCTGGTTTTCAGCGGGTTTTTGACTATTGTTGCCTTGATCGGTCTTTACCTGTCTTCAGGTTTTAGAATTGTGTTACCTTGGTTATGGGTGCCGCTGGCTTTGGTTGTCTTGGCAATGACATTTAGTGGAAGGGGGATCAAATCTACGGAAGGCCAGATATTTGAAGCAGAATCAGCCTACAATTACATCCAGGTGATCGAGAAGGATGGATATCGTTATTTACGTTTAAACGAAGGCCAGGGGGTTCATTCCATCTACCATCCGGATGATCTGATCCATAATGGCCCCTGGATGCAGGTATTAGCTGCACCATTTTTCAATCCTGCACCTTACGATCCTGCGAATGTGGAGAACATGGCTATCGTTGGATTGGCGGCTGGCACGACGGCTCGCCAGGCAACTGCTGTATTTGGCTCTATTCCAATCGACGGGTTTGAGATCGACCCGCAGATAATCCAGGTTGGTCAGGATCTTTTTGGTATGACCGGCTCGAATTTGAATGCCATAGCCCAAGATGGACGTTGGGGGTTGGAACGCAGCCAAACCAGGTACTCGATTATTTCCCTAGATGCTTACCGTCCACCTTATATACCCTGGCATCTTACCACCCAGGAGTTTTTCATACTCGTTCGAGATCGTTTGAAGGAAGATGGTGTGATGGTTATGAATGTTGGACGAGCTCCGCAGGATCGGAGGCTGATCGATGGTTTAGTTGCCACCCTCAAAACTGTGTTTCCCTCAGTTTTCGTGATGGACATACCTGATAGCTACAATTCGATCATATACGCTAGCATCCAACCTACCCAAGTCGAAAACCTATATAACAATATTGTTTATCTTGAAAGTGAAGGTTACAAGCATCCAATATTGATCGAATCCATGAACCTGGCAGCAGCTTACCTGCAACCCACACCACACACAACCACTATCTTTACCGATGAGCTTGCCCCAATAGAGTGGATCACCAATCAAATGGTTTTGAATTTCATACTATCTGGCGATATGGAGATATTCGAATGACTCAATTAAATTCCAAACATTCTTTGAATGAAACACAAAATGAAGAAAATCACACAGAGGTTGATGGTCCTGATACAGTTCACTTGCCTGAACCGAACCAAAGACGCTGGTTCAGCAAAACGCTTTCTTGGGTAGCATCGATTCTGGTCCCTGTTGTCCTGGTCTTAACCGGAGTGCGTCTGCTGCTGACCCCAGCGTTCCTGCAAATTGAATACCGCACCCCAGGGTTTCCTCCCGACTCATTTGGTTTTACTTTGGAAGAACGCCTTTACTGGTCGAATATTGCATTGGATTATTTGCTTAACGAAGAAGATATTTCTTTCCTTGCTGATTTACGCTTTTCCAATGGGTTACCTGTATATAACCAGCGTGAACTAGCGCATATGGTTGATGTGAAAATAGTTGTCACAGATGCTTTGAACGTTTGGTTGGCTTCGTTGGGCGGGCTGCTGGTTTTAGGAGTTTGGGCGTGGTTAGGTCATTGGATCCCAGAATACAAGAGAGGTTTAGTCAGAGGAGGTTGGTTGACCCTCTTCTTGATTGGCGCAATTGTCATCCTGGTTTTGATGGCATTTGGAGTTTTCTTTGTTCTGTTTCACGAAATTTTCTTTCCGCCCGGAACTTGGACATTCTCGTTCTCAGATACTCTCATCCGCTTGTTCCCGGAACGTTTCTGGCGAGATGCGTTTCTAATGGTCGGAACATTTTCTATTGTTGGTAGCATTTTGTTTGTTGTTCTGTTTAAAAAAAGAACCGTCTGACACATTCGAATATCAGACGGTAAGCCCGAAACTACTTAAGCACCAAATTTCTCGAGGCGACCTGCATGCGCCAGAGCTAATGGCATTGTATCGAGAGCCCTAAAATGACCTATACCTCCATGAGCACAAGAACGCTCGCCAAATTGAGTTTGGTCGTCCGGTCGCACGGTAGCTGGCGCCCAAAGCAAGAATGGCACCGGATGCCAGGTGTGGGTGCGCAACAGTGCAGGTGTGGAATGATCACCGGTGATTATCAGGACATCTGGTTCAAGTCCTAACAATGCAGGTAGAGCACGATCCACACTTTCGATGACTTCTACTTTCCCATGAAAATCCCCATCTTCCCCCTTACTGTCAGTTTTCTTAATGTGAATAAAGAAGAAATCATGGTCTTCCCAATGCTTTTTAACCGCCGTGAATTCGTCATCAGGTGCATCACCTTCAAAATCGACTAATTCCATCCCCACTAACTTAGCGATGCCCTTATACATTGGATAGACCGAGATGCAAGCTGCATTCAAGCCATAAGCTTTGTTGAACGACGGGAAATTCGGGTCGGAAGAGAAGCCGCGTAAGGTTAACCCATTCGCTTTGGGGTTTTGCGCGAGTGTCTGGCTAGCCTTGGCAATCCATTGGTTAAAGAGTTCGGCAGTATGTTCAGCTGCTGGTTCCCGTGCCAGAGCTGGTAATGGGGGAACTCCCGTCTGTTGGGGGTCAGTATCATCGATTTCTGGGTGCAGATCTGATCCACGCATCACAACTGCGAAGCGATATTCTCTTACTTGCCGTACTTCCAGCTCGACACCAGGTAGAGTGATAGTGTTTAGTCGTTCAACGAGTGGAGCGGATTCTTCGGTGGAAATCCGTCCAGCTCGCCGGTCTCTTATTTCTCCTTTTTCGTTCAATAAGACGAAATTACCTCGAGCGGCGATGTCACCGCGACCCACATGCAAACCTACACCAGCTGCCTCAAGCACGCCACGACCGATTTCATAGTGAAGGGGATCATAACCAAATAAGACCATGTGGGCTGGTCCTGATCCAGGTGTGATCCCTGCAAGAATGGGGGTAGATAACCCAATCATTCCTTCAGCTGCTAATCGATCCAAATTTGGCGTTTTGGCTGCCTCCAACTCGGTTGAACCTCCCGCTTCGATGGGCAGTCCTCCTAACCCATCCATAACTAGCAGAACGATTTTGCTATTATTCGACTTTAAAAGAGGGGTTATATGATCAAAAGGCATTTAATACTCCTAATAGAAAGCGTAGTGTTGGTTTGAATGCTATTCTCTACGCTCTGATATACTGGTTTTGACAGAAGTGGTTAATATTCCTCCATTAATTCCATTTGATTGTGTGTGTAAAGTAAAGTGTTCCGTCCATAAAATCATGACCTTCTGAATCATACTGGACGGAACACTGGATTGGGTTTACTTACGCATGACCCTGAAGAGCGAAATGATATACAGTGGTAGGGTTAGCGGATTACTTCTTCGGTTTCTTTATCGAAAATATGCATATTGTCCATATTGAAGACCGACTGAATTTCGTCACCCATATCGACTCGTGTTCGAGGGTCTACCCTTGCCACAAAGTTGTTATCCCCACTTTTAAGATAAAGAAAGATCTCATTACCCATCAATTCGGTTACTTCAACTTTGCATTCCACTGGTTGGGCAATTATGTCGGGGGGTGTGAACTGTGGATTGTGAATATCTTCGGGACGTATGCCAAAGATGACCTGTTTGCCTTCATAGGCGGCAAACTTTTCTGCTCGATCTTCTGGTATTTGAACCTGAAAACCTTCCGAAACCACGTAGAATTTTCCATCACTTCTATCGATGGTAGACGGGAAGAAGTTCATAGCTGGTGATCCAATAAAACCCGCTACAAACAAGTTGTCAGGTGAGTCGTATAGGTTTTGTGGGGTGTCGATCTGCTGTAGAATCCCATTGGTGAGAACCGCGATGCGGCTTGCCATGGTCATTGCTTCGACCTGATCGTGAGTGACATATATAAAGGTGGTTTGAAGGGTTTGGTGGAGTTTGCTGATGTTAGCGCGAGTTTCCACTCTCAATTTTGCATCCAGGTTTGATAGCGGTTCGTCAAACAAGAATACCTTTGGCTCGCGCACGATTGCACGCCCAACAGCAACTCGCTGTCTTTGACCGCCAGATAATTGACGCGGCTTTCTGTCTAGAAGATCCTGGATACCCAGTATCTGGGCTGCTTCTTCCACCCTTCGCTTAATCTCTGGCTTGGGGGCCTTGCGTAACTTTAACCCGAAAGCCATATTGTCATATACAGACATATGGGGATAGAGAGCATAAGATTGAAACACCATCGCAATGTCTCGATCTTTAGGCGCTACATCGTTTACGACCTGATCGTCAATAAAAATGTTCCCTTCACTGATATCTTCGAGTCCTGCAAGACAGCGAAGGGCAGTCGATTTCCCACAACCGGAGGGACCGACTAAGACGAGGAATTCCTTATCCTCAATCTGGATGTCAAGGTCGTTCACCGCTACGACATCCCCAAAACGTTTGGTAACGTGATCAAAAGTTACGCTAGCCATTGGTATTACCTTCCTTTCCACGAGAGTATAGTGGTTCAATTATATACTTAGTAAAGATATAAAGCAATCAACTCGAAGACCCTCAATTAAAATTTGGGTGTAAACTTTAACATTCTTTAACCACCAATTACCATATCAATAAATAATTTTAGAAATTTCCTTGCCGAAATGCACTGGTCGATATAGAATGATCAAACCATGACGATTGATGAGGCAACCCCAATTCGCAAGCAGTACTTACAAATTAAAGCTGAATACCCTGACGCGATTCTATTTTTCCGATTGGGAGATTTTTATGAAACATTCGATGAAGATGCTGAAATCGCGGCGAAAGAATTAGATATCGTTCTAACTTCCAGAAAGGTGGCAAAAGGGGCGCGCGTTCCTATGGCCGGTATCCCTTATCACGCTGCTGAGAACTACCTGGCGCGTTTAATCGAACGGGGTTTCCACGTAGCGATTTGCGAACAAGTAGGTGACCCGCCAGTAAAAGGGTTGGTTCCCCGCAAGGTAACCAGGGTTATCACACCTGGCACGGTTGTAGAACCTGGATTACTCCCTGGAGATACCAACAATTACCTAGCAGCTGTAATCCTTGAAGATCAAAGAGCTGCAGTAGCTTATGCAGATATCACAACAGGGGAATTTGCAGCCACCGAATTGAGTGGAGGGGATGTCCGAACAACTTTACGAGCAGAGTTGGGGCGTCTAAAACCAGCCGAAGTCCTGGTTCCAGAAGAAATGTCTTGGCATAATGGATGGTCAGGCCATTTGACTTCCTGGCCTGCCTGGCGTTTTGAAACCAGCCGCTGCCAGGAGGCGATTTTGCGCCATTTTGAGGTGACCACGTTGGATGGCTTTGGGCTGCGCGGGTTGCCTTTGGCAGTCCGCGCAGCTGGCGTTATCCTTCAATACCTGGCTGAGACTCAAGCATCTTCGCTCAAATTGATTACTGGGTTGACAACCTACCAGCTTAGTGATTTCATGACCCTAGACTCTGCCACTCGCCGCAATCTTGAACTGACTGAAACCATACGTGCGGGGACACAAAAAGGTTCATTGTTAGAGGTGCTCGATCAAACCGTTACTCCAATGGGGAGACGGATGATTCATCAATGGGTGAGCAAGCCGTTGTTGGATCTCGATCAAATTCGTCACCGTCACGACTGTGTGGCTTACTTGTTCTCAGATGGTTTGGTTCGCGCGGAAATCCGTGCAGCCTTAAAACTATTGGGCGATCTTGAGCGCCTGACTCAAAGGGTGGTAGGCGAGACCGCGCAGCCACGTGAGTTGACCGCCATCCGAAATATTTTACGAGAACTCCCTGCTTTCAATGAAATACTGGAGCCTGATGAACCCTCCTTAGAGATGGTGCGAAAAGACCTGAACCTATGTTCGCAAGAGCTTTCACTCTTAGAATCCGCATTGAGCGATGATCCGCCAGCCACCCTCCAGCATGTAGGAGTTATTCGGCCAGGATTTTCGGCTGAATTAGATGGGGTGGTTGAGCGCTCCCGCCATGCCCGCGAATGGATTGCGAGCTTAGAAGGTGTCGAACGGCAGCGAACGGGTGTCAAATCTCTAAAAGTGGGTTACAACAAAGTATTTGGCTACTACCTGGAAGTGACTAAGGCAAATGCCAAGATGGTTCCTCAAGACTATATCCGCAAACAGACTCTGGTTAATGCGGAACGCTACATAACTCCTGATCTGAAGGAGTATGAGACTTTAGTTCTCAATGCTGAAGAACGTATTAGAGAAATAGAACTGCGTTTATTCAAAGAAGTATGTACTCAGCTAGCCGGCTCAGCCCGCCGGTTGCTTTCCACCAGTAGAGCACTTGCTCATCTTGATGCCTTAGCGGGATTAGCAGAAGCCTCGGCAAATGGAGCCTATGTCCGCCCAGAGGTGGTCGATGAAGATGTGTTAGAGATTCACGCTGGTCGACATCCGGTGGTGGAACTCACCCAGCAGGCAAAACGTTTTGTCCCCAATGACATAGTTTTTAGCTCCGGTGAACGTATTCAAATTCTCACTGGTCCCAACATGAGCGGAAAATCTACCTTTTTACGTCAGGTGGCATTGATGGTTCTGATGGCGCAAATGGGGAGTTTTATTCCAGCAGATTCTGCCCGTATTGGACTTGTCGATCGCATATTTACGCGTATTGGAGCGCAAGATGAAATCCATGCTGGACAATCTACTTTCATGGTGGAAATGGTAGAAACTGCTAATATCTTGCACCATGCTACCCCGCGCAGCCTGTTGGTGTTGGATGAGATTGGACGTGGGACCAGTACCTACGATGGTGTTTCTATCGCATGGGCAGTGGTTGAGTTTATCCACAACCACCCACAGTTAAGGGCAAAAACCTTGTTTGCCACCCATTATCATGAGCTGACTCAATTGGCTGAATTACTTCCAGGTGTGCGTAATTATAATGTCGCAGTAAGTGAAGCAGATGGGCAGGTCGTATTTCTCCACAAGATTGTCCCGGGTGGTGCTGATCGGTCTTATGGTATCCATGTAGCTCAACTGGCCGGTTTGCCTCGCCCGGTTGTGCAGAGAGCCGGTGAGATCCTAAACCAATTAGAGTCGTCATCAGGAAAAGCGGTTAAACTTGAACCAGACATTTCTCGTCAATTAGCCCTGTTTCCAGAAACCAATCCGGTGTTGGATGAGCTTAAATCACTTGATCTGAATACCTTGTCCCCAATCGAGGCATTGAATAAGATCTATGAATGGAAAATGAAGTTTCTGGAAGAGAAGCTTGAATGAATTGGTCTTTTCCTGTATTCAAAAACCTAAAGGTCATAAAGATCTCTAGTTAAAAAATTTTCAGTTCTGTATTTGTCCCAACCATGAAGATACATCTTTTACTTGATTTCGAGCTACCTTAGGAATATTACTTGAGCTATACATATCTATCTCCCGGAGGATCTAAATGCATCCAGATTTTGAAAAATTGACAGCCTTAATTGCGGAAATCGCAGACCTTAGCCGAATTTCATCTTTACTTCATTGGGACCTTCAAACCTATATGCCTTCAAATGGTTCAGAGGCTCGCAGTCATCAGATATCCACCATCAGCCGCTTAGTGCATTCACGTGTCACTTCAGAAGAAATGGGGTCATTATTGGAGAACATAAGACCATCTATTGAGCAGCTTGACCCAGATTCAGATGAAGTGCGTTCATTTCTCAAGATGGAGGCGATTTATCAGAAGGTCGTGCGAATTCCAGGAGAGTGGGCTGGTGAATTTGCCCGTTTGACTACCCGCGCTAACAGGTTCTGGGCACAAGCAAAACAGGAGAATAAATTTGAGACATTCAGTCCCTACCTTGAAGACATTGTGGACTTGCGGCGTGCCTATGCTGAATTCTTTACCCCTTACGATCACATCTATGACCCCTTGCTAGATGATTACGAACCGGGCATGAAGACTGCAGAGGTGCAAGAAGTTTTTAATAGATTACGGCCTTTCCAGGTGGAGCTGGTTAGGAAGATTGCGGACTGCCCTCAAGTAGATGATTCATTTCTACGTCAGAATTATGCGAAAGATAAACAATGGGATTTTGGCATGGAACTAATTGATCGATTGGGGTTCGATAAATCAAATGGGCGGCAGGATAGCTCACCTCATCCTTTTACAACCAAAATTGGAGCTGGCGATGTCCGCATTA
>JACUUU010000109.1 GCA_014859065.1 Anaerolineales bacterium | reverse complement strand
ATCGTGGAAACTATGCTCCAACTCGGCTTTTTAATGCGGGGAGAAATTATCTGGTACAAAGGGGCAGGTGCAGGTGTTTCAATGGCTTGGGGAAGCTGGCAGTCTGCAGCCAATCCTGTCCTACGGGACACACACGAGTATATATTAGTCTTTTCCAAAGGCGCTTTCTCACGAAAGAAAACTGATGACAAAGAGAACACCATCAGTAAAGAGCAGTTTATGGGATGGACCAAATCGGTGTGGAGCATAAACCCTGAATCGGCTAAGCAGGTTGGTCATCCTGCGCCTTTCCCGGTTGAACTTCCATACCGCTTAATTCAACTCTACACATATCAGGGGGATGTGGTCCTGGATCCATTCATGGGCAGCGGCTCGACTGCCATCGCAGCTATGCAATCCGGGAGGAACTATGTGGGTTATGAGATTGAAGCTAAATATATCCGCCTGGCTGAGGAGCGGATTGACCCTATCAAGAGACAGTTGAGAATGGATCTCTAATCTGCTGAGTTGAGCGGTATCCCAGGGAGGTATTGAATTAAAAGAAAGTAATAAGAACATAAGTGGCGATGGAGAAATAGATCAGCAAGCCGACTGCGTCCATTACTGTAGTAATCAATGGGCTGGAAGCCACTGCCGGATCAAGGCCAAGTCGGGTCATCAAGAAGGGTAAGACCATCCCCACCAGATTGGCAATAACCACGATAGCTGCCATGGTGGCGCTGACGATAATTGCCACTGGCAGCTCACCGCGCCAGTAACCTACCGGAAAGGTTGCGGCTGCCATGGTGAACCCTAACAGCCCTCCCACCCCGATCTCTTTCAGCAGTGTGCGAAACCAATCGCTAATTGTCAAGTCATCGGTCGCCAGGGCACGCACCATCAACGTGGCAGACTGCGCCCCGGTATTACCGCCGGTACCAATCAAGAGAGGGATAAAAAATGCCAGGGTGAAGAGGGATTGCAGTGTGTCTTCGTAGTAGTGGATGATGCTCGAAGAAATCAAATTAACACCAACCAAAACAATAAGCCAGCCAATTCGTTTGCTGTAAAGGTTTAACTGACCGGTCTCGCGGTAGCTCTCTTTCAAGGGGGCGACTGCGGCAAACTTATGGAAGTCCTCGGTGGCCTCCTCACGGGCAACATCCAGGATGTCATCCACGGTTACGATGCCCAACAAGATGTTATCATCGTCCATCACCGGTGCCGCGTAGAGGTCATAGCGATCCATGGTACGCACAGCTTCTTCTTGGTCTTCCAGGGCGTTAAGACCAATATAACTTTGGTCCATAATGGACTCGACTTTATCGTTTGGATCCGCCAGGATGAAACGTTGCAGCTCCAGAGCATCCAGCAGGTGCCAGGAGGCATCGGCTACATAAATGATGCTGATGGTCTCGATGTCTTTGCCGCGCGCGCGGATATGCTCCAGAGCACGTGCTATGGTCCAATCGGGGCGCACTGCCACGTAATCTGGGCGCATCAGGCGACCGACGCTCTCCTCGGGGTAGCCCAGCAGCACGCGGGTTTGCTCGAGGTCTTTGGGACTGAGCAGGTTGAGCACCCGTTGGGTAGCGACGCCGGGCAGGTTCTCAAGCAGGGATGTGCGCTCGTCGGGCGGCAGGTCAGCCAGCAGGCGGCGGGTCTCCTCATCGGTCAGCTCGGTGAGCATATCGTCTTTTTCGCTGGTCTCCAGGTAGGAGAAGACATCTGACGCTAAATCGCGGGGAAGGGAGGTGAAAAGCAGCACCCGGTCAGGTTCTTTGACCTGCACCAACAGGTCAGCCAGGTCGGGGGCAGGGATATCTACCACCACTTCTCGCAGCGATTTCCATTTACGTTGCTGGATGAGATCGTTGATGCGTTCCTGGATTAATTCCAATTCTACCTGGTCCATGAGGTTGCCCTCCCTTCTTCAAGGAAATTTAACTTTACTGCAGTGGAAAGAACAAAAAGCGCAGCGCGATTAACCCGATAAATGCTGCCACCACCAATCGAAATGCCGACTGGGGGATGCGATCGACCACTTTCTTAGCTACAAATGCACCCAGAAATGACATTGGGATGAAGACGATCAGCCCATACAGCAGCAGCGAATCCAGGCGGACACCTTCTGAGATATAGGTGATGATGCGGGCTGTGTCGATGAAAAGGGCGATCGCTCCGGAGGTGAAGATGTAGGTCGCTTTAGGCAGGTTAAATGCGGTCAGGAATGTCCCGCGAACTGCGCCTCCCACCCCAAAAATGCCGGCAAAGAAACCTGAAAGCGCACCGCCGCTGACCATAGTACGCAGATCCTGAGGCAGCTGCCACTCCCGCCTTAGGAAAAGGAAGATAACGTAAGCCAGCAAGAAAGCTCCCAGTGCTCGCAGAAGCAGCTCCCCCGGAATTCGTAAGGTCAGCATTGCTCCCAGGTAAGATGCCAGAATGCCGATTAGACCGAACCCGAGGATAACCCACCAGTTGATACCAGAGGGAAAGAATGCCATCTTCCAGATATCGCCAAACCAGTGGATGATGCCAACAAAAAGCAGGGTTACCGGGTAAGGGAAGAAAAAAATCAGTACAGGCACCATTATAGTAGAAGTGCCAAAGCCTGAAATTGTGCCTACCCCGGCAGCAATAAGAGTTACGAGTGCAATGAGAATAAGATTTATGATGTCTAGATCAAAGGGCATGTTGTTATCCTCGGAAAATAAAAGTTAATGCCATCAGGCTATGGAAAAAACTGGCAAGACAGCCAGGTATACAGAATCTGGTCAATTGTATCAGATGCCTGAAAAAAACGCGGCGAATGGATATTTTGGAATTGTCCCATCAAGATGGGGGAGAAGGCAGATAATCCTAACCAGATCGGATGGCGAATACTGCGACTGTCCTTTGAGGCAGGAGCAGCAAGTATTTGGAAAAAAATTGGCATATAATAGGAGGCATCCCAGATGAAATAGAATTCTCTGGATAGCATTCCCCGAAATTTATGGGGTTTGGCATATCCAAATTGACACAAGATGAACAGGAAAGGAGCAAAGATGTCAACATCAGAATTTGAGCGACCGATTTACCCTCAACTCAATGCACCTCCCAGGCTGCTCTTGGGTCCAGGACCCAGTTTGGTGGACCCGCGCGTTCTGCAGGTGATGGGTGCCCCGCTGGTAGGTCACCTGGATCCATTCTTCTTAGACCTGATGGATCGCACCCAATCCCTGCTGAGATATGTCTATCAAACCAAAAATAAGCTCACTATCCCGGTATCTGGAACTGGTTCAGCTGCCATGGAGGCGGCGGTCGCAAACATGGTAGAGCCGGGAACGCCGGTGCTGGTGTGCATCAATGGTTATTTTGGCGGCCGTATCGCCGAGATGGCTGCTCGTTATGGTGGGGAGGTGCAGACCATCAACCGCCCGTGGGGTGAGATTTTTCCCCCCGAGGAAGTGAAAGCAGCTTTACACCAGCGACCGGCAGAAGTGGTCGCCATTGTCCACGCCGAGACCTCGACCGGTGCCCTGCAGCCGCTAGATGAGATCGCCAGCATCGTCCACGAGCTGGGCGGTATTTTGATCGTGGATGCAGTCACCTCTCTAGGCGGTGTACCCTTGCAGGTGGACGAGTTGGACATCGATGTATGTTACTCCGGGTCGCAGAAATGTCTGAGCTGCCCACCGGGGATCAGCCCGATTACGCTAGGGCAGCGGGCGGTGCAGCGACTGGAAAACCGCCAAAGCAAGGTGGCAAACTGGTATCTGGACCTGTCGATGGTGCAGGCATATTGGGGATCAGAACGCACCTACCACCACACTGCTCCGATCAGCATGGTTTATGGCTTATACGAGGCCTTGCGTATAGTCGTGGAAGAAGGGTTGGAGAACCGCTGGGAACGCCACCGGCTGAACGCTGGAATGCTCTGGGATGGCTTGGAGGAGCATGGTCTTGAGCTGCATGTCCCCCTGGAGTACCGCCTGCCATCTCTAACCACAGTCCGAGTCCCTGATGGGGTTGACGAACTGGTAGTCAGGCAAGGCTTGCTGCGCGACTACAATATCGAGATCAGCGGCGGGTTAGGGGAGCTCAAAGGCAAAGTCTGGCGGATTGGGTTAATGGGCTTTTCCTCTCGCCGTGAGAATGTGCGCTTGCTGCTTTCCGCACTGGCTGATCTGCTGAAATAATTTGGTGTGTCGCCTTGCCTAGATATAAACAGATTTAACAAGCCCCCAAAGGCGTTCAATAAGACCGCCAGGGGGCTTTTCTTTGATCAATTTATTGAAATTAACTGACCATTCCAGGCAGCGCCTCCAGTTTTCGACGCCCCACTTGGGTAATATATGCCAGGATTGCTACCAGAACCAGTATAAGCAGAACCAGGATGATAACGTCACCTTGAATTTGGGACCAGCTGGCACCTTTCAGGCTAACCTCGATCACAGGCGCGATCATGTAATAGGTGGGAAAGATTCGCCCGATCCATTGAGGGATCTCTGGGAACATATATACCAAGGCAGGTGCAAACAGGAATATACCGCCAGCTTTCTGCACGGTAAATAAGGTGGTGATGTCTTTCATCAACACACCAAAAATAACTCCGAACGTGGCAGCCATGATCGCCCCGAGAAGCAAGAGGCCGATCAACAGCAAGGGCTGAACGCCGAATGCCTGGTTAATGGTTAGTATTATCAAGCTCATCACCATCGCCATCAAAATTCCCAAAAGCCCTTTAGCAGTAAAAACATCGACAAGGGAAGTGGAAGTGGTGGCGATGGCTGTGAGCGTTCGTTTCTGCTTCTCCTCAACCAGTGATGTTGCTGGGACTATACTTCCACAGATAAATAGGGTCATCAGCACGATCAGGGGAAGCAGACGTTCTTCCCAGGGAATGCTTTCACCATCACCCAGCGTTTGCATGGTGATTTCAACCGGAGCTTCCTGACCGGCGATTTCTCTGAACAGGTTGTAGATAGTTGTTCCCAGCACGGCACGGTCTTTCAATAAGCTCTCACCCCATACATAAGCTGTGATTTCCACTGCTTGACCCTGGCTTATTTTTTGGTCGAACCCGTCCGGTAAGGAAATGCCTAAATCGACTGCGCCACTGGCAGCTGCTTCTCGAAGGGCTTCGGTAGTGGGGTATGCACTCACAAGTAACGCGTCAATCTGTTGGGCTCGTTCGATCAATATCGATTGCCCAGCATCTGATACCCCTAACCGGGGCTTCCCAGTGAAAAATGTCCCAACCAGTAAGTTGATAATCAGGGTAATTACTAGGGGAACAACCAAACCAAAGATAAACATCATGCTCTTTGGTCCCATGATCAGTTCTTTGACTAATAGTACATACACTCGCCGAACGCTCATTGGAATTTCCTCCGTAAAACTACAACACCCAAAGCAAAAATGAATCCGGCTGAGACTGTCAGGATAGCCAGATTAACACCCAGGTCTGACCATGTAACGGTGTATTGGTTAACAATGCGGTAGATTGGATCCACGATGTGGTAGGAGGGGATCGCTTTAACCCAATCAGTCACCGAGCCAGGTAGCAGCACCGAGAAGGACGGTAAGCTCAGCACTACTACGGCGAGCATCCCCCATCCCATGGCAGACATCATTTCTTTTGAAACGCTAGCGATCAGGAAAGCCAGGCCGGTCACCAGGACAGAACCCAAAAAGAGGATCACCAGGATCATCTCCGGTTTGTGGTTCAGCCCGCCGATGATCGCCATCAACAATACCGCCTGGATAAATGCCAAACCTGTCCCGAATGTCCCTTTGGCTAAGAATAACCCTTCAACTCTTAGCGGCGTTATCAGCAGCGCTTGTAATGTGCCGGTCGTCACTTCACTAGCGATCAAACTGGCTAAGCCCATAGTCTCGAACGTTAAGATGATAACCACCATCAAAGGAAGCAGACGGTCACGGTAGGCGATTTGGTCGCCAACGCGATCTTCTCCCAGTATTTCTTCAGTCACTTCAATGTTGAGCGGTTTGCCGCTGACCATGTAGCCGATTTCGGTAAAGAGGATGGCATACATTTGGCGAAATTCTTCCGAAAAATCAGCCGAAAAGTAGAGATATACCTCTCCTTTCATGCCTATAGCGAGGTTGGAGAAAAAATCTGCTGGAAGGATAACCCCAACAGCGTGTTCTCCCTGCCGGACAGCTTCCTGAAGGGCACGCTCAGAATCTATGGGGATCATGATCAAGCCTTCTTCGCCCAGCTCTTCCAGGAATTGAGCTGGCAGATTGGGGGCGTAAACCGCCATTTCCAGGGTTTCATCAATATCTGCTGGCAGCAGGTAATAGATTGCGGCATAGGCAAATAAAGCCAGGAAGGTGATAAAGGCAAAGAAACGGTTGCTGAAGAATAAGATCAGGTCTTTGCGCAGCAAGGTTGCAAGGATGGCGGCGTTCATCAGAGCAGTCCTCGTCCGGTGATCTCGATGAAAATGTCTTCCAGGGTTGCTTCCTCGCTGTGTATGGTAATGACTTTCTCGTTGGCAAAGAGTTTTTCGACCGAATTGGCGGTGTGCTGTTCATCCATCACGATTTCTCGGGTGGACAGATTTCCATCAGATGAAATCACTTCGGCGATCAAGGCTCGCTTGCCATATTGCTGTTTGAGTGCGTGGGGTGTATCCAGGGCAACGATCTTACCCTGGTCGATAAAGGCCACTCGATCGCTGAGTTTATCGGCTTCAATCATATCGTGAGTGGTCAGGAAGACGGTGGTCCCCCGAGATTTCTCGTCCAGGATGATGTTACGTATTGTCTCAGATGAAACCGGGTCTAAACCCTCGGTGGGTTCATCCAGGAAGAGGATGCGCGGGTTATTGACCAGGGCTCGGGCAACCATCAGGCGCTGGCGCATGCCCTTCGAGAAGGTTTCCACACGAGACTTCCCCTTCCCTGGCAGCCCAACTTTATCCAGCAGCGCATCGGCATCAAATCCCTGGACACCAAAAAGATTGGCGAACAGTTTGAGATTGTCAGCAGCCGTCATAGCCTCATAGAGATTGGTTTGTTCGAAACATATCCCGATCTGGGATTGGATTTTCTTGGTATGTTTGGCGATATCCAAGCCCAGCAGCTCTGCGCGTCCTTCCATGGGCAGCAGTTGACCGGTGAGCATCTTGACAGTGGTGGTTTTGCCTGCCCCGTTAGGACCCAGAAAGCCCAGAATCTCTCCCTCTCCCACTTGAAAACTGATGCGATCGACCGCAGTAAGTTTGCCGTATCGATAAGTCAGGTTTTCAGCGATGATGGCTGGTTTAGACATAGGTGTGCCTCCGAATAGATTAGTTGCCAAGGATTATATACAAATTTCCACGCGGGGATAGTTTTCTCGAATCGGATTGGATGAATGTCACCCCCGAATGGGAATTCTGTCATATCACGGATTATTCGTATCCGAGCGGTAGTGGACACCGCGACTCAGCAGGTTATGGCGAGCTGCCTGAGCCACAATCAGGGCGACTTCAACGGCATTGCGTAAGCCGATCAATCCGTCATTCAAGCGGGTGTTGCGGTAGAAGCTCTCGATTTCGTTCCAAAGGTGACGAAGTTCACGAATGGCGCGCGAGATGCGAATATCGCTGCGGGAAAGCCCAACGTAGTGCCACAACAGGTTCTGGATGGTTTGCATATCGCCCTGGATGAGCGCTGGGTCGGGATCAACGGTAAGCCCACTCTCATCCCATGGGGGCACCTCATGCCTGGTGGGAATGTGCTGGGGCGGGTGCTGGCTCAGGTTGTCCTCGATATGGACAGCGGCGCGGTATCCCCACACTAACCCCTCGAGCAGCGAAGTGGATGCCAGGCGGTTGGCACCGTGCAAACCCGTGCAGCTGACTTCACCGACTGCGTAGAGATTCTGGATGTCGGTGCGACCCCATTCATCTACCAGGACACCACCACAGGAGTAATGGGCTGCCGGGACGACTGGAATTGGCTCTCGGGTGATGTCCACTCCCGCTTTGAGGCAGGTCGAGTAGATATTGGGGAAGCGTTCACGGATGCGTTCGGCGGGCTGGTGTGTGGCGATGTCGAGCAGGACGTGGGAATAGCCGTGGGTCTCCATTTCGTGGTGGATTGCGCGTGCCACGATATCGCGGGGCGCAAGATCCTTCCACTGCGGGTTGTAATTATTCATGAAGGGGCGACCGTCAGGGGTGAGCAGTATCCCCCCTTCACCACGTAACGCCTCACTGATGAGAAAACGATCGGCGCCTGGTGTAGCCAGGGCTGTGGGATGAAACTGGATGTACTCCGCATTGGCAATACGTACCCCAGCCCGGTGAGCCATTGCCAAGCCATCGCCGCGCGCACCAACCGGATTGGTAGTGTTGCGGTAAATACGACCCAAGCCACCGGTTGCCAGGACAGTGCTGGCAGCCAGATAGCGGTGGACGGTACGCTCGTTTTGGTCAAAGGCGTAGGCGCCGTGACAGATCACCGGTTGGTAGGCGTCCAGCGGATCGAGGCTGTGATGGGGGAATGTAATCAGGTCCACCGCGGTTGTGCCAGGGATAATGTCTACGTTGGGATAGGCGCGCAGGGCATCCATCAAAGCGGAGATGATCGCTAACCCGGTGGTGTCACCGACATGCAGGATGCGCTGGTGGGAATGGGCAGCCTCACGGCCCCAATGCAGAAGGTTATTATCCGTGCGGTCAAAAGCGACCCCAGCTTTCTCTACCAGGAGGGACTGGATGAGTGCGGGACCATCCTCAGCCAGGATGCGGGCTGCGCTTGGTGAGGATGCCCCTGCACCGGCAACCAGGATATCAGATACCAATGTGTCAATATCGTCATGTGGACCCAGGCTGGCGATACCTCCCTGGGCGTAGCGAGTGCTCGATTCAATTGGGTCTAAGGCGCGCGTGATCAGAGTTATCTGGCGGCTGGGGTTGCTGGCTAGCTGCAGTGCGGTTACCGCTCCGGCTATACCGCTTCCAATAATCAACACATCAGTCTGGAGCATGGTGCAGCCCTTTCTAAAAGGGATCTAGGTAAAAGGTTGAAAACGCTTTCAGCCGATCGCGATCATTCGTTCTACCGCGCGGGCAGCCCGCCTGCGGATCTCCTCAGGCACTTCGATCTGATACTGGTTGAAGCGTAGCGATGCCAGGGTATCCTCCAAGGTGATCTGGTTCATGTGTGGGCAGCGAACCATACACAGGCGTAGGATTTCTTTATCGGGGTTGGCGGAGATGATGTTGTCACCCATGGCGCACTCGGTCAAAAGCAGGTGGTGGGGAGCGGAGGAGTCAGCAACCTGATGGATCATGGCATTGGTGCCGCCGGAGAAATCGGCGGCAGCGACAACCTCTGGGCTGCACTCCGGGTGAGCTAATACGAACACTTCAGGAAACTGCTCACGGATGAGGTCGATGTCTTCGACGGTGAATTTTTCATGTACCTCGCAGCGGCCGTGCCAGCCAATCATCTGATAGTCTAAACCGCTACCATCTGGAATGTTCGGCGTCAGCGTGGGGAAGATGATGTGTTTGCCGGTCTCACGAGCGACGTTGCGAGCCAGGTATTCATCCGGTAGGAAGATGACCGTGTCGCTGTTCAGGGAGTTCACCACCGCGGCAGCGTTGCTGGAGGTGCAGCAAATATCCGATTCCGCTTTGACATCGGCGTAGGTGTTGACATAGGTGACTACCGGTACGCCAGGGAAACGCTGTTTGAGGGCGCGCACATCTTCCGCTGTGATGCTGGCTGCCAGCGAACAACCTGCTTCCTGGGATGGCAGCAGCACGGTTTTGCTTGGATTCAGCAATTTGGCGGTCTCAGCCATAAACTTAACCCCACAGAAGACGATCAAGTCTTTATCTGTCTGGGCAGCTTTGCGGCTCAGATCGAGCGAGTCGCCAGTGAAGTCAGGGATGGAGTGGAACAAAGCCGGCTCCATATAATTGTGTCCCAGGATAACAGCGTTCTTTTCCTTTTTGAGACGGTTGATCTCCACCGCCAGCTCGGCTTTATAGCGCAGTTCCCCCTCGGGGAGGATGCCGGCTAGTTTTGCGTTCATTTTCTGAAACATTTCTTCAACGTTCATGGATAAGTACCTTCTTCTAAACTGGTGTTCCAGTTGATCGGATTTTGATGAACAAAATTTGCATAGAACACCAATAATTTCAAGTTTGGATAGAAATATTGCCTGAATGTCCAAAAACAGACGATCATCTGGCAATTATCAAGCTCACATCCAACGCCTGGACAGAATGGGTCAGCGCGCCGATGGAGATATAGTCCACACCGGTCTCGGCAATTTGACGGACATTCTCCAGTTTGACATTACCGGAAGCTTCAAGTAGGGCGCGCGCGGCGGTCATCTCAATTGCCTGGCGCATCATCTCCGGTGTCATATTGTCCAGAAGGATGCGGGTGACACCTTCGTCCAGAGCAGCGCGGACATCCTCCAGCGTGCGCGCTTCGACCTCGATCTCCAGCCCGGTATTGGCTGCGCGGGCGCGGCGCACTGCCTCTGCAAGCGAACCGGCAAAATCGATGTGGTTGTCCTTGATGAGGATCATGTCGTAAAGACCAAAACGGTGGTTCTGCCCACCTCCCAGGCGCACGGCGAGCTTATCGACGGCGCGCAGACCAGGGGCAGTCTTGCGGGTGTCCAGGATGCGGGCGCGGGTGCCGCGGACCGCCTGCACGTAC
>JACUUU010000108.1 GCA_014859065.1 Anaerolineales bacterium | reverse complement strand
CAGGAGCAATGGCTTTTAGCAGCATCGCAGTTGTGTCGAACAGTCTGCGCTTGAGAAAATATCAAGTATAGAGTTGTAGACTTGGTGTTACAATCGTCACCAGTATGTAAGTTGTTCTTGGGTAGCACAAGCTGCCCAGTTTTTTTAGGTACTTTTCATTACATATGGAGGTAATGGAAGGAATTTCGAATATGTTAAAATTACCCCATAAGAGGTAAGTAAATAAGATTATTAAGCGTCAAAAAATTACCATGAATGATAATTCACTTGCGAGAAGGGATTTCTTAAAATTAGGCGCATTAAGTCTAGGAGCTTTAGCTTTTAAACCATGGGAAAACCGGTTGATTAGAATTCCGGAAATTCCTCAGTCAGAACGGTTAGGACGGCTCTGTGTGGGGAAAGTAGAATTGAAAGCACGCCCTGATTATGATAGTGAATCTGTAGGAATTCTTTACGAAGATAGTGTAGTACCTTGGTTGAGAGAAACGGTGGGACGCTGGCCAGGAAGAAACAATCAAAGATTTGTGGAAACACCTGATGGATATATTTGGTCAGCGTACATGCAACCAGTCAAGAATGATCAAAATTCACCGCTTGATACGTTGCCAGAAAAAAATGGTAGAACGGGTATGTGGGTAGAAGTTTCTATTCCCTGGGTAGATGCAATCTTGATTAATCCACCAGCTCGATCTCCTGCATTGAAGTGGAGAATCGAAGAAAAGAATAAGCCTAAAAGATTTTATTATAGTGAGATCGTCTGGGTAGATCAAATCAGAAAAGACGATGATGGGAAAATTTGGTACCGTGTAAATGAACGCTACGGTAATCGCGGAGATCTCTTCTGGGTACCCGGAGAAGCTCTGAGACCCATTCATGAAAACGAATTGACTCCAATTAACCCAGAGGTAGAAGATAAGCGCATAGTCATCGATGCCAGCTGGCATAGGCAAACTCTTTCGTGCTACGAAGGCAACTCTGAAGTGTATTTCTGCCGAATATCCACAGGTGTGGCAACTGATTCGACCCCGGCGACACCTCCTGGAGGTATCGGTTATCCTATCTGGCGTAAACTATATTCCTTACATATGTCTGGTGGTACAAATGTCGATGGCTGGGATTTGTCCGGTATTGGTTGGACGCAGTTGTTCATTGGGGATGGCGTTGCCATTCATTCGACATATTGGCATAACAATTTTGGGGAACCGATGTCACGTGGTTGTGTCAATGCAACCCCAGAAGACTCAAAGTGGATCTTCCGCTGGACGATACCATTGGTTCCAATTGAGCCAGGCGAAGTGACCATCGTGGGGTCTGGCAGTTCTCGCATCACAGTTATCGAGAGTTGATTGTGGTTGTTTAGCACAAACCGGAGAAAAGTTAAATGGACTTTGGAAACATTGGCTTAGGGCTGGCATTCTTAGCGGGATTAGCATCGTTCTTATCTCCGTGTGTTTTTGCTTTAGTACCTGCATATATTGGATATCTGGGTGGTCGTTCTGTAGCAACTTCTACAGTTGCGCACAACAACCGTTTCTTCACTCTGTCTCATGGGATCGCATTCGTTTTGGGATTTAGCACAGTATTTATCTTGTTGGGTTTAGGTGCATCAGCTTTAGGCAGCCTTTTATTCGATTTTAGACCCATCTTAACTAGAGTAGGAGGAGTTGTGGTAGTGATTTTGGGTCTTCATATGCTTGGAGTGTACCGCATCCCATTTCTTCAATATGACACACGTAGGCAGGATGTGCCTGATCGAAAATTAGGATATTTATCCTCGGCAATGTTGGGAGTGTTCTTCTCTGCGGGATGGTCTCCTTGTGTAGGTCCTATTTTGGGGGCAATTTTGACTTTGTCTCTAAGCGGCGGATCGATAATGCAGGGTGGTCAGTTGTTAGCTGCCTATTCTGCTGGTTTGGCAATCCCTTTTTTAGTGGCAGCTACCCAAATTAGTCTTGTGACCATTGCATTGCGGAAATATGGGCGGTTGATGCAAATAGTAGAGAAAGTAATGGGTGTAATTTTGATAGCTGTGGGGGTATTCCTTTTCTTGGGAAGATTTGAGCAATTCGCTAGTTTTGGTTTTTTCTTCAGTTCGATAGATGAAGTCCAGGTGGGAACATATATGCTCATAGGTATTACTGTTGCGGTTCTTCTAGGGCTTATCCCTGCTTGGATTGCCAGTAAAAAAGGTCGCAATTTTTTTGATTGGTGGTTTTTTGGGACAGCATTATTCCCCATAGCTTTACCGTATGCCTTGAAAATCAAAGGTTCGAAGAGCGACAAAAAAGTGTATAGTTAATTCAGTATCAATTCATTAGATTCAGAAGGTAATTATAAGTATAAGGATATCTTACTGGTGAGTCGTCAGCCGTTATTTATTGTTTTGTATGGTCTAATACTTGGAGCTGGTCTGGGATTATTGATCTTTATTGTTATAGGGGTAGGACAAAATTCGTCAGATTCAGATTCAATACTTGCCGGAAGAAATGTCCCCAATGCTTTTGGGATTGGAAGTCCTGCAGTTAATTTTGAATTGGAGGATTTGGAGGGGAATATTATAAGTTTGAAGGATTTTCGGGATAAGGCAGTCTTGATAAATTTTTGGGCGACATGGTGTGGACCTTGTCGCTTTGAGATGCCTGCCATCCAGTCTCGCTTTGATCAATATGAAGATGATCTGGATGTAATCGCGATAAATTTTGATGAACCGGCACGAGTTGTGCAACAATTTATCGATGAATTAGGATTAACTTTTACAGTACTGTTGGACCCAGGTGGAACAGTACAAAGAGAATATCGGGTGAGAGCATATCCCACCACATATTTTTTAGATAAGGAAGGTGTGGTGAAGTTTCTACATATCGGATATATGTCTGAATCACAAATAGATCAATACCTCAATCAAATTGGAATCGGTGAATGATCTCAGTTAGGTTGTATACCCGCAAAGACTGTCATCTTTGCGAGCAAGCGAAGAATTTGCTGCGAGGTATGCAGAAAGACGTCCCTCATGACCTTGAAGAGGTGGATATCGATAGCAATCGGCATTATCGGGATGCATACGGCTATGAGATTCCAGTGGTGGAAATTGGCCCATACACGGTGAAATCCCCATTTTCTGAACAAGAATTATTATTGACATTACGAGCTGCTGCCGATCGAGAACAACAAATCAAAGATCTCGACGATGCTGGTGTTCAATCTATGGTTCAACAGGGCAAAGTGGTGACTCGGGCTGACCGATTCTCTTATTGGTTATCTCGGCATTATCTTGTTCTTATTAATGCCATCGTTTTATTGTATTTTGGCATCCCCTTCCTTGCACCGGTTTTTATGGTAAATGGATGGGAACGCCCTGGCAGGTTGATCTACAGTGCATATGGATTGGTCTGTCACCAATTTGCATTTCGATCGTGGTTCTTATTCGGTGAGCAAGCTGCATATCCGTTAGAAGATGCAGGTATTGAGGGTTTAAATTCATATGAGCAATCTACCGGTCTAGATCGAGATGACATTTGGGCAGCCCGGCAATTCGTAGGAAACCTGGAATTAGGATATAAAGTTGCATTCTGTGAACGTGATATCGCAATTTACGGTGGGATCTTCCTGTTTGGCTTGATCTTTTCATTAACTGGACGCCGGCTGAAATCGCTGCCGTGGTATTTTTGGGTGCTAATTGGGATAGTGCCGATTGCAGCAGATGGTTTAAGCCAACTGCTCAGCCAGCCACCAATGGATCTAATTATTCCCGATGGCTGGTTGGCATATCGAGAAAGCACTCCGTTCCTGCGTACATTGACCGGTGGATTATTTGGATTCACAACTGCCTGGTTTGGAATACCGATGGTCGAAGACACAATGGCTGATACTAAAAAATACATCGCATGGAAAATTTCACAGTTAGAGAAAGGTGCTGAGTAACTGGATAATGCCTTTCCATGATGTTGGATCTATTTGCTACTATTCTTTTGACAATCTAGATGAAAATAAAGTATTAAATGCGACATTTACTCGCAGAGGTGGGATCAGTCCTCCTCCATGGGCTTCACTAAATATGGGTGGTTTGCGTGGTGATGACCCAGAACGCGTTTATGCTAACCGCGTAACTGCATTCAATTCTGTGGGAAGGCAACCTGAGAGCGTATTTGATGTTTGGCAAGTTCATGGAAATAGTGTTATTTGTACAAAAGCTCCCCGGGCTTATGGAAAACCACATCAAAAGGCAGATGCAATTTTCACTGATCACCCTGAGATAACATTATTTATGCGTTTTGCTGATTGCGTACCCATCCTGCTTTTCGACCCCAGGAAAAAGGTTATAGGATTGGTACATGCTGGATGGCAGGGAACCGTGAACAAGTTAGTGAGTGAGGCATTGGATGCGATCTCTGCTCAATACGGCTGTGCTCATGGAGATATTATGGCAGCTATAGGTCCTTCTATTTGTCCCGATCACTATTCTGTTGGTGAGGAGGTTGTAAACAAGGTAAAATCTGAATTTGGCAAGGACGCTGAGACCTTGATCAATGAAAGGGAGGGTCGCTATCACTTCAACTTATGGGAAGCAAATCGACTGCTCTTGGAATCAAAAGGGATCAAAGACATATTTGTTTCAAATATCTGTACCGCATGTAACTTAAACGATTGGTATTCGCATCGAGGAGAAGCAGGGCATACAGGGCGATTCGGTGTAATAATGGCTTTACCGGGATGATTGCAGATAATTACCATAAAGTTATTGAACGAATACTGGTAGCTGCTGATAAGGCTGGGAGAGATCCCGCTGACATTCGCCTGGTTGTGGTTACCAAAGGTCATCCTATCGAGTCCGTGAAGGAGGTAGTGGATGCTGGTGCATGCAATCTGGGAGAAAATTATTTGGAAGAAGCTGTTCCAAAAATTAAAACCCTTGCTGGATATACAGAAATTGTTTGGCACATGGTAGGTCATATTCAGAGCCGAAAAGCTCGCTCGGTTTGTGAAAATTTCCATAGGGTTGATTCATTGGATAGGATAAAGCTGGCAAATCGATTGGAACGATTTGCTGGTGAACTACGTCTGACTATTCCCGTATTGTTGGAATGCAATGTTAGTGGTGAACAGTCAAAATATGGTTTTCCGGCTTGGGATGAACTCCGTTGGCTTCAGTTGTTACCTCAGATTGAGAAGGTCGTAAATTTGAAATCAATTAAAGTTTGTGGTTTAATGACGATGCCTCCATACTTTTCTAACGCTGAAGAAGCACGCCCATATTTTCAGAAGCTTGCCCAGTTGAGAGAATTTTTAGAAGAGCATCTACCGCAGGCTGATTGGGCTGACCTTTCGATGGGTATGAGCAATGATTTCGAAGTTGCGATTCAGGAAGGATCTACGATGGTGAGGATTGGGACAGCTGTTTTGGGGGAACGAAAATCTTAAGATAAGAAACGAGGAACTATGGAATTCTTGATACAACTGATCATAACTGCATCCAGGGTGATTACGATCTTAGTGATCGTTCATGTTGTATTGTCCTACTTTATGTCACCTTATCATCCTATCCGACAAATGATTGACCGATTGGTTGCCCCCATGCTGGATCCAATCAGGAGAATTATGCCTAGAATGGGGATGTTAGATTTTAGCCCGTTCATATTGATCATATTAATCAGGGTAGTTGAAGTGATCTTGATTCAATTACTTAGATCAATGGTCTGAAATAAAAGTAAGAAATCTGAGATATGGCACCCAAATATAAGATACCGGAGGAAAGGAATTTAGAAACGATAATTGGGGTCAGGGTAATCCCAGGTGCAACAAAAAATGAAATCTCTGAAATCTTGGATGATGGCAGAATAAAAATCCGTTTGATTGCGCGACCTATCGGTGGAAAGGCAAATGAGGCGTTGAAAAAATTCCTGGCTGAAATCCTTGATATAGGTGTTAGGCAAATTGAGATAATAAAAGGAAATACTTATCGGGAAAAGCTGGTTCTAGTTCGAGGTGTTGATAAACAATCAATCTATAACCAGATTATTGAGAATATAAAATCCGCCCGCAGGTAGAGCAGCGAATAATCTGGTTTGGTGAACGAGCTGCTTGCACCATTGCGGCGTTAAGCGTTGTTCCGCAGGCAGCACATGCTTGATCCGAGACTTTTGCTACTGCGACACCATTTTTTTGTTTGCGGAGATTCTCATACAGATCGAGATCCTCAGATGAAATACTACTTGCGATAGCTTGCCTTTCAATTAATTGACGTTCTAATTCTTTCTTTAGACGAGAACGCTCACCTAAAAGGCTAGCGTTGTTTTGAATTACCTCAGCTTTTACCTTTTCTAATTTTTCTATTGCTTCACGATGTTGGTGTTCAGCGTCTTCAGCAACCAACATTGCATCGATTTGACGGTCTTCTAGGGTGTTGAGATAGCGTTTAAGTGCTTCGGATTCATTGCTAAGATCTTGCAGTTCTTTTGGATTGCTCACTTTCCCACCATAAAGTGCAGTCTCTGTTTCCTTGATCTTGATCTGTTGTGTTTCGACCTGTTGTTCAATGTTCCGTAAAAGTTTATTTGCATCTTGGTAAGCTTTGGATGCTTTCTCAACTCGAAGATTAGCTTGACGGAGCGGTTCATCGTAGCTGAGTGCAATATCAATTTCTTGGAGACGTGATTTTACACGGTCCAATTCGGTATCAATTAATTGAAGGCGATATAATTTAAATGGCTGTCCCATATTTGAGATTATAGAGGTGTATGCATTATATGGCAAGGGCAGTTCACATGGTTGTGTAAGCCAGATATTTTGGTGTGCTATTTATGTAGAAACCTAATTATTGGAATAAAGAGTAATTGAAGAAACTTTTTTAGACAGGTATAATAGGAATTATCTTAAATGACTTTATCGAATCAGGGAGAAATTTATGCAACAAGTGCAAGAGTTCTGTGAACGTGTAGTAAACAATATTGAAATGGTAATCGTGGGTAAACGCCAATCTATAGAGGTTGCAGTTATCAGTTTGCTCTGCCAGGGTCATCTATTGATCGAAGATGTTCCAGGAGTGGGCAAAACCATGCTTGCTCGCTCTCTTGCCAGGTCATTAGGGTGTAAGTTCAGCCGAATCCAATTTACACCTGACATGTTACCTAGCGATGTAACTGGGGTTTCAATTTTTAATCAGGTAACTCGTGAGTTTGAATTTCGCTCAGGGCCGATAATGGCACAGATTGTTTTGGCTGATGAGATTAATCGCGCTACTCCGAAGACTCAAGCAGCGTTACTTGAAGCGATGGAGGAGCGTCAAATAACCGTAGACGGTATTACTCATCACTTACCTCGCCCATTCATGGTCCTGGCGACCCAAAACCCTATAGAGTATGAAGGCACCTTTCCTCTTCCAGAAGCGCAATTAGATCGATTCTTGCTGCGAGTGCGCTTAGGTTATCCAGGAGAAAATGATGAGATCAACGTATTAGATCGCCAACAATTTAAACATCCAATTGATCAAATCGATAAAGTTGTTTCCGCAGAAGAAGTAACTGACGCTCAAGATGCTGTGAAATCGGTATATGTAGCTCCACCAGTGAAACGATATATTGTCGACCTCACCAGACGAACAAGAGAGTATCCCGAAGTTTATTTAGGGGCTAGCCCCAGAGGTAGTTTGACCCTTTATCGTGGAGGTCAAGCTCGGGCAGCCATGCAGGGGAGAGATTTTGTACTTCCTGATGATATTAAGATTATTGTTGAATCAGCGTTGAGCCATCGGGTTATTCTCGGTCCTGCAGCTCGTTTGCGGGATTTGACTGCTTCCCAAGTAGTTGAGGATATTTTGAGTAGCACTCCCGTTCCAGGTGGTGATTTGAGTCGCTGATTATGAAATTGTCTCCTGGCGCAAAAGTAGTTCTTATTCTATTTGCCCTCTCGATGTTTGGAGGCATTGTCACAGGTGCGCAATTTTATTATCGCATCGGGTACTTTTGGGCATTCCTTTTTATAGGTAGCTGGTTATGGTCGTTGACCGCTTTACGAGGCCTCCGTCTCCAAAGAAAAGAAAGAACTCTACGCGCTCAAGTGGGTCAGATATTTGAAGAGCGGTTTGAAGTCGATAATCCAAACTCGCTTCCACGCTTTTTAGTTAATGTCCGAGATGAATCCCCATTACCAGGATCCCAGGGTTCAAGAGTTTTTCCTATTATCGAAAGGAAATTGGGAAGATCCTATCTTGTGCGAACTCAATTAGTCCAGCGAGGTGTTTTTCCATTGGGGCCGACAGTGCTTGAATCGGGAGATCCATTTGGTTTGTTCCCTGTAGAGAGGATTATTAAGCCTGAAGAGTCTTTGATGGTTTATCCGATGATGATTGATATTCGAACTTTTCCAACCCCTCCAGGCATTATCCCTGGTGGAGAAGCACTCCGAAGACGGACAGTCCAGGTTACTCCGAATGCTGCAGGAGTAAGAGATTATGCCCCTGGCGATCCACTCAATCGCATCCACTGGTTGAGCACAGCACGCCGAGGGCGCTTAATCGCTAAGGAATTTGAATTAGATCCTCAAGCAGACGTTTGGGTGTTTCTGGATGCAGAAAAGGCAAGTAATGTTTCTTCAAAAAAGAAAATTACCTTCACTGATAATGACGAACGAGATGCATTATGGAGAGTCCCTAAAGAGATCTCTTTACCACCTGCTACCGAGGAATATGGTGTTAGTATTGCTGCTTCACTATGCCGTTACTACCTGAGGAAAGGGAGGTCGGTTGGTTTTGCCAGTGCTGGTCAATCGGTAACTGTACTTCCACCTGATAAGGGAGGCAGGCAATTAGCTAAGATACTCGAATCTTTAGCACTCATTAGGGCAGAAGGTAAGTTGCCACTTCCAGGGTTAATTAGAGCCCAAGTGCAACATCTTGCGCGAGGAACAACTGTGGTGTTGGTAACTGCCTCTGTTGAGCAAGAAATCGCTCTAGCAGTTGATCTGCTTATACGCCGAGGTTTAAGACCACTGGTCGTTTTGATAGACGCTGCTTCTTTCGGTGGGATTTCAGGTACTGGGGTCTTGGAACAAATGCTATTGATGATGAATGTGATAGTTCGAACAGTAAAGAATGGTGATACTTTGGAAGTAATCCTGCCGGGGAATGGATGATACCCATGCATTATGCCTGTTTCAGAAAACTAGTTATGGATCTAATTCTAAATAAATTCGTTTGTTGATCTTCCCTTTACTCTTATAATCCACAACTCTTATATGTCCTACTTCTTTTGTGTTATGTACATGGGTACCTCCATCTGCTTGCAGGTCTAAACCGACAATATCAATCACGCGCACTTCAGTTATCCCTTTAGGAAGTAAATTTATCTTGGTGCGAATTAAATCAGGAATTTGCAAAGCTTGATTTCTTGGTAAAATAGCGACTTTCACTGGATGAGCTTTGGCTACTTCCTGATTGATCGCGAATTCAATTTCTTGGACCAGCTCCTTGTGCATGGTTTCAAATTCAAAGTCCATCCTCCCTTTCAGGGGTTCCATGTCGCCACCAGTGACTGATGCGCCATAATCTCGAAAAATTACTCCACACAAGATATGCATTGCTGTATGGGTTCGCATTAGAGAATAGCGCCTTTCCCAATTTATTTGTCCAGCGAGAACTTCGCCTTTTTTTGGCAGTGGTATATCGCGATTAATTTGGTGAACGATCCTGCCATCGATGTTTCGAGCGCGGGATACAGGGTATAAAATATTTGTTGCTGATAACGATCCTTGATCAGCTGGTTGGCCACCACCTCCTGGGTAAAAGGCAGTTTGATCAAGAATCACCCCGTGGTTATCATTGTCCAGATCGATAACAGTAGCGTTAAAGGTCTGTAAATAGCTGTCAGTTTGGTAGAGTAAATGAGTCATAATAGATAAACTTCCTGATTGTTGAAAGAGAAATATGCAATTAAACCGAAGATATCGATCCAACCGAATTATATCCTTTTATTGGGGACTAGTTGGGCGAATTCGGGTAAAATCTATACACTAAAGATTGATGAATTAGGTTGGGCAATTTTTAGATTTGGACAATTCAGAGTTGGAGATAATCGTGTGGCTAAGGAATTTCTAAGAGAAAGAGTTGCAATAGTTACAGGTGCTTCGAGTGGAATAGGTAGGGCAGCTGCTTTAGAGTTAGCTAAAGCTGGAGCGAATTTAGTTTTAGCAGCTCGGCGTATGGAATTGATGGAAGAACTAGCTCCGGATATTGAGAATTTAGGTAGAGAAGTTTTAATAGTTCCAACAGATATTACCTCAAAAGATGATATAGATCGATTGACCTCGTCGACATTGTCTAAATTTGGGCGGATTGATATATTAATCGCCAATGCTGGCGTTTATTATCGGGCACCGATTGATAAACTATCCTTAGCAGTAATGGAAAAAGCCATGGCGGTCAATTTTTATGGTGGTTTATATAACATCCTTTCAGTTTTACCGCACATGCAGAAACAAAACTTCGGTCACATTGTTTTGGTCTCCACGATGGACACAAAAGTAGGTTTGCCTGGAGATGCTCCTTACGCTGCATCCAAGGGAGCGCTCAACATTTTTGTTGACGTCCTCCGCCAGGAATTGTACGGGACTGGGGTTTATACGACAATCGTTATGCCAGGACGGGTAGATACTCCTTTAATTCACGATTTAAAATTACCAAAAATTTCTACTATTATTCCCCCTCAATCAGTTGCCAAGGT
>JACUUU010000450.1 GCA_014859065.1 Anaerolineales bacterium | reverse complement strand
CAGTGTTAACAGTCCGTAATTCATTCCAAACCTGATGGATAAGCGAAGTAGCCACAACAAGTTATCCCGACAGAAGAGATCGTGAAGATTTGTTGAACGAATTTGACAAGGGTTAGGAAAAGTGGTAGACTGGTCTAAGACCAGTACGAAAAAGAGATAATATGACCACAATTGGTGCGTATGAGGCAAAAACCCGTTTTTCCGAATTGATCCGGCGTGTAAGCCGTGGGGAGCAGATTGTCATCACTCATCACGGTGTGCCTGTTGCTGTATTGGCTCCTATTGAGCCTACCTCTACCCAATCTCCTCGGGAAGTGATTGCTTCCATAAAAGCCTTGCGGGAAGGTCGTAGTTTGGGTGACTTATCAATTCGTGACCTGATCGCCGAGGGACGAGCTTGATCACCAAGTTAGCCTTCGTTATTGATGCTTCTGTAGCGCTGGCATGGTGCTTTGAGGATGAAACCAACGTTTTCGCCGATAAGGTTTTGGAGCGGTTGGTAGATTCAGCCGGTGTCGTTCCGCTGATATGGCCTCTAGAAGTAGGCAATGCATTGATAGGAGCGGAACGACGCGGGCGATTGAGTCAGGCAGAAAGTGAGCGTTTTCTGGAATTGCTTCGTCAGCTGCCTATCCGCATCGAATCTGCTTCACTCACCCGCATGTTCGGTGAAGTAATAACCCTAGCGCGTGAGCAGAATCTTTCTACCTATGATGCTATCTACCTCGATCTAGCTATGCGTTCCGGACTGCCATTGGTTACACTGGACGAAGCTCTTCATCAGGCAGCTATTCGATGCGGGGTAAAGGTATTTCCGGCTCAAGACAGGGGAAAGGGCTAATGCCTCGTTGGGTGCAAAAACCTGACCCGGATCGATCTACTCGATTACATGCAGGAATTCCGGTCTCCTCATTTTCCTCTGATAGAATGATGCCTCATTCTATCAGAGGAGATGACAAATGGTTTGGTTCATCCTGGCCCACATTTTCAGAATCTTGGTAGCCGTCATAAGCGTTAGCCGATTATCCGATCTGGAAAAGGATCTTGAGATATTGTTATTACGCCATCAGCTGGCCATCCTGCAACGAAAAACCAATAAACCAGTAAAACCAAACCAGATCGAAAAGTTGACTCTAGCCATCCTGACTGCCAAACTACAACAAGTTACCCAACGACCTTCCAATCAACTTCACAATTTCATCCGAATATTCCAGCCCGAAACCGTTCTTCGATGGCATCGAGAACTGGTGCGAAGGAAATGGTCGTTTATACACAAAAGCCAAGGAGGCAGACCACGCATACACCAGGAGCTTGAGGAACTGATAATCCGCTTAGCCCAAGAGAATCCACGATGGGGATATGGCAAGATCCAGGGCGAAATCTTGAAGTTAGATTCCAAGGTTTCCCAAACAACAATTCGGAATATTTTCGAACGTAACAATATACAGCCAGCCCTGGTCCGCAGCGGCTCGATTGGTTGGCGTACGCTGATCAATCATTACAAAGATCAGATCCAGGCTTGCGATTTCTTCACCGGCGAAACTATCCAACTGCAGACCCTTTACGTGTTTTTCTTCATTGAATTGGGTTCACGCCAGGTTTATTTCGCCAGTATCACGGCTAATCCAAACGAAACCTGGGTTACCCAACAAGCCAGACAGTTGGTATGGGATCTTTCCGACAGAGATAAGCCCTTGCGGTTCTTTATCCATGGCAATGACGGCTGTTTCTGCCAGGCATTTGATGCTGTTTCCGAGTCTGAAGGCTTGCATGTCATTAACACTCCAGTCCGAGCTCCCAATGCCAAC
>JACUUU010000449.1 GCA_014859065.1 Anaerolineales bacterium | reverse complement strand
GCCCGCTTTCATCCCCACAGCAAGCTGTGGGGTATTCAGCGGGAGTTTTCATAAAGATAATTTATGAATATGAAAGAGGAGTTGTATTTACCCTGGGTAAATATACTGGCTTAAGGTTGCCAGGTTTGATTTTCATAGTACCCTTGTATCAAAACTTGCGAAAAGTAGATATGCGTATTAAAACTGCGGATATCCCTCGTCAGGAAGTGATGACAAAGGATAACATCCCTATGCTGGTCAATGCAGTGGTGTATTTTAAAGTGGTTACCCCTGAAGATGTAATCATTAAGATCGAGGATCATGTTTTTGCTGTTCGTCAATATACGCAGGCAGCGTTAAGAGATGTGATTGGAAACAGCGAGATGGATTTCGTGCTCACCGAACGCGAACAAATCGCAGAAAGTATAAAAACAATCGTTGATTCTGAAACTAGTGGTTGGGGGGTTGATGTGGAATCAATCAAGATTCAAGAGGTTGAATTGCCTGCAGAGATGAAACGGGCAATGGCTAAACAAGCGGAGGCAGAACGAGAACGGCGCGCTATGATCATCAATTCACAAGGAGAATTAGCTGCTTCAGAAAACCTGAGGCAGGCTGCCGAGACACTTTCCCACACACCAGGAGCTCTGCACCTGCGTACCCTGCAAACCATCCGTGACATCGCCGCAGATCCATCTGAAAAAATCGTGCTCTTCATTCCATCAGACCTGGGAAGTAAGGTCTTGCCTGATTTGACCAGCTCAATACCAACCCTAGTAAACACATCACCTTCCATAGAATGATATTGCAAGCAACCGCTGTATTTAATGCCAAATCTTGACCCAAAAGTCCGCTACTTACAAATTGCGTTCAACTACGATCTTTCACTGACAAAAAAGATAATACCTTTGATCGCGCGCAGCGATAGGATCCTTATCGAGGCTGGAACTCCTTTCATTAAAAGGGAAGGTATGAAAGGTATCAGTGCTATTCGAGCGTTATGGGCAGGTCATCTGGTTGCTGATATCAAAACCGCTGATGGAGCTGAAGGTGAGGTTGAGATGGTTAAAAAGGCTGGTGCAACTGCTATCACCGTGTTGGGAAGCTCCCCAGTGGAAACATTGGATATCTTTGTCAATCTCTGTCAGCAAAATGGTCTTGATTCAATGATCGACATGATCGGTGTAGATGATCCTTTGAAAGTAGTTCGCCAATTAAGGAGACCACCGAATGTGGTGGTACTGCATAGAGGTAGAGACGAGGAGACCACTCGGGGAAAAGTAATTCAATATCGACACATCAATCGGTTGTTGAGCAAATACAATATACTGATCTCAGCAGCTGGGGGTGTCGATCTGAAAGAAGCTCGCAGTGCTATTTTCAACGGCGCTAATATCGTTGTCGTAAACCTGGTTCGACCGGATGATCCATGGTTGGGCATTCGAACTGACAGTGATATTGGATTAACCTCACGCTTGTTCCTGGATACGATAGAATGAGATCAGATTAAGAGGAGCATCAAATCTGCAGTCTACTATCTGGTATTGACGACAACAATCAAATAGGACTCAGCAGTAAAGAAAAACTAATCATCATACCCGTTAAATCGCTCTAAAACCCATAAATTTTTCCAAATTTTTCATCCAAATAATGCATATAGGGGTTTGAATCGATCCCAGATCCGGTTAAATTGTGAAGGACCTCTTGGGCGGAATATTTGGTTCCATGGCAGTGGATATTTTCTCGCAGCCAAGTGAGGATCTCGCCAAATTCAGCTTGATGTAATTTCTCAGAAAGATCTGGGATATCCCTCAAGATGCGATCCCAAAGTTGGGCGGCTAC